>DASXVE010000019.1 GCA_036504445.1 Candidatus Aquicultor sp. | reverse complement strand
GTCGAGCAGATCGCGGCAATCAGCGAAGAGACCTCGGCGACCGCCGAAGAAGTCGCCGCATCGACCAGCCAGGTAGTAAATGCCGTTGACTCGATTGCGGCTTCAAGTGAAGAGGCGGCCGCATCGGCCGAAGAAGTTTCATCATCGGCCCAAGAGCAGTCGGCCAGCGTTCAGGAGATCGCGGCCCAAGCCCAATCACTCTCGGCGATGAGCGAGGAACTCGATCGTCTGGTTTCAAGCTTCAACCTGTAATAAATTACATAGGGTAACGCCTTATAGAAGAAAGACGGCCTCCAAGCGCGGAGGTCGTCTTTATGTTTCAGTACTTCTACTTATTCAGCGCTTTGCAAGAGTCCTAGCGTATAAGCGTAAGCAAGAAGACCATATCCTCGATTGCCGATACGGCATCATGTACTGCATCGCCCGGTTTTATCTTGGCTTTACCCCGGATTACTTGGATTATCGCCGGAGCCCCGGCCGTATGATCTGAGAGCGATTACCCCTTATCCAGCGTAAAGAGCACGATTTTGACGGCATCGTTTTCGACAAGGGTCTTACTAATGATCGCCGGCCGTTCTTTTGTACGCGTTGGCTTCCTAACGCGTATCATAACAAGACGACGATACAGGCTAAAGACGTACTCGTTATTATTCTAACGATCACATTAGCTAACTTGAAACAGCTTTACTACGAAATCGGATAGGGGTCTGGCGCAATGGGTAAATTAACAGAACTGGTAACCGGAAGAATACAGATCAAAGCCACACTGGCAATCGTTTGTGTTGTCGGTCTTCTCCTCGGAGTTTTCGCTTATTATGTAGCGTCATCTCAGTACCAGGTAATCGAGAACGCGCTTCTCACAAAAGGCAGGATTATCGCGTTAAGCGGCGCTCGTGCGACCGGCGATATGTTTGAGACCGCCATAAAGAACCGCGAAATCAGCGAAAAGGCTTTGTTTGATGTCAGCTACAAGCCCATACCGGGAACTAACCCGCAAAAATACCATACCGCATACGATGCATTTACTGATAAAGCGCTTCAGCGCATAGAAGACGAGTATTTGAAGGACACCGACGTGGTGTTTGCGGCGGTTGTCGATACAAACGGCTTCTTGCCCACGCACAACGCTAAGTACGCAAGCGGTGCGAAAGACGTAGCTTCAAACCGGACAAAACGACTCTTTAATGATCCCGTAGGATTGAAAGCAGGCAGGCATACAGGGGAAGTATTGCAGCAGGTGTATAAGCGCGATACAGGCGAGACCATGTGGGATGTCTCAGCTCCCATCTACGTAAACGGCAAACACTGGGGCGGGTTCCGCGTCGGATTTTCGATGGCTCGGGTTCAGGCTACGATCGCTGAGAACAATGCCCGCATTTTTAAAGCGATGATTGGTTTTGTACTGCTTGGCGCAGCGCTTCTTATTGGTTTGGCTTCATGGTTTATCGCCCGCACCATAGTGAGCCCGATAAAGAAGATCGCATCGGCTGCAACGCATGTTGTAAACAATAGTTTGGAGAGTTTTGCTACAGAAATGCAGGCGGTCTCAGAAGGAGATCTCACCAGATGCCATACCGGGTGTTTTGATATTGGCGACGTCAAAATCGAGCACAAGGCAAACGATGAAATCGGCAGCCTTGCGCGAGCATTCAACGGCATGTTGGTTAAGCTCGAAGAAATCGGAACCACATTCGCGGTCATGCTTGAACGCATACGCCGCCTGGTTATAGAAATCTCAGAATCATCCAACCAGCTTAAACGGGCGAGCGACTCATTAAAAGAAGCCGCCAACCAAACCGCCACTGCGACAACCCAAATCGCGCATACAATAGAGCAGGTCGCCCAAGGCACCAGCTCACAAAGCGGTTCTATCGACGGCATTTTGGGCGCTGTCAGCCAGATGTCGACTATCATTAATCAAGTCGCAAGCGATTCAATTCGCGAAACCGTCGGCGAGTCGGCTCAAAAGATAAGTCAGCTCAGTGAATACTCTGCTCAGATCGGAAACATCGTAAAAGTTATTGGCGATATCGCCGCCCAGGCAAATCTGTTGGCGCTAAATGCCGCTATCGAGGCAGCCAGGGCCGGGGAGCACGGCAAGGGATTCGCCGTTGTCGCCGATGAGGTACGCCAGTTGGCAGAACGCGCGAATTCATCCGCCGGCGAAGTAGCTCAGCTGCTCACCGCGGTTCAAAAGGGGACCGACCAAACCGTATCTGCTATGGAGAGTGGGGCCGGCGAGGTCACAACGGGCACTTCGCTTGCGCATGAGGCCGGGGACTCACTCGGCAAGATATTAACCACCGTTGAAGATACCGATCAGATGATTGATGAAATCGCGGGATCTGTCCAGCAGGTGGCCAATAAAGGCGATGAGATCGTCACATCGATTGAATCAATAGCCGCAGTTGTCGCGGAAAACGGAGCTTCCTCTCAGGAAGTATCGGCGGCAACACAGCAGATGAGCGCCCAGATCCAGGAAATCGTCTCATCAATCAACGATCTGGCGGACATGGCAAATCGCCTTGCGAAAGACGTCAGCTACTTCAAGGTTGCGTAACCTCCGTATTCACATAAGCCTGTGGGTCGCTGTAGTTATTACCATCGACACCACCCGTGTACGGGTTATTCCATGTGCCATACGGGTGCGTACTCTCACCGTACGCCGTCGGTGTAAGATCGGTTGCTGGCGGTTCCCCTAATGGGATGGTATCATTACAACAATTGTATTACCGGCCAATCAACTAGCATTATGTAGGGGAATATACGCGATGAGCCGCAACAACAATAAACAAAATTTCAAGCTACCGCAGTCAATCAATCTGACCGGCGATGCAGCATTAGATTTGCTTAAACAAGGCAATGAACGGTTTATCAAAGGGGAAACGGGCCGCAGAGACATTGGGCCCAACAAGCGACATGAAGTCGCCGCCAAGCGGCAGCCGTTCGCCATCATTTTAGGCTGTTCGGACTCGCGCGTTCCGCCGGAGTTTATCTTCGATCAAGGCATCGGCGACCTTTTTGTTGTGCGGGTTGCGGGAAACGTAGTCGATGATGTGGCGCTCGGTAGCATCGAATATGCGGTAACGTACATGGGTGTATCCCTTCTCGTGGTGCTCGGGCACAGCGACTGTCTCGCTGTTAAGACCACGTTTGACGGGGACGACGCTACACCATGCATACGCGCGATTGCTTCCAAAATTAAGCCGGCCGTCGATATCGCGAAGAGCAGGTATACCGACCCGGCCGCAATTGTCGAGGACGCGGTGGTTGAGAATGTTAAAGCGGTCATACGCGAGATTGAGCAGGGCAGCCGTGTTATCCGGGGGCAAATAGAACATGATACATTCACTATTGTCGGAGCCAAATACGATCTTGAAAGCGGAAGCGCCGAATTTTTGGTTCCAGCAACGGTGGGCGGATAAAATCAGGAGGTAGTAATGGTTGATTATAAAGAGGAACTTCGCCAGCTCATATGCGAAAAAGCGGTAGTATTAGGCGAGGTAACATTATCATCCGGCGAGAAGAGCAACTACTATATCGATTGTCGAAAAGTAACGCTCGACTCAAAAGGGGCGTTTCTTATCGGCGAGATACTCTCGGACATGCTTGAGGATGCCGATGCGGTAGGAGGGTTGACCCTTGGCGCCGATCCGATTGCTACTGCGATTGCGGTGCGCAGCTATGAGAAGGGGAGGCCGACAAATGCATTTCTTGTGCGCAAAGGACAGAAAGACCACGGCATGATGAAGCGCATTGAGGGTCCGGTCGCCCCCGGCTCAAACGTAATTATCGTCGATGACGTTATCACGAAGGGCGGCTCGGTACTCGAAGCGATTGAAGCGGTAGAGGCGGAAGGGCTTCACGTACTAAAAGCCATATGCCTGGTCGACCGCGAACAGGGCGGAGCTGATGTCATACGCGGTAAAGGCGTCCGGCTTGAAGTACTCTATGCTCCGAGCGACCTCGGCATAGAGAAGTAGAACACGCCTGCGCTCTAGCCCTCGACGTCTTTAATCTCAACTTCAAACTTCAGGGCTTTTCCCGCCATCGGATGGTTGAAGTTCACGTCGATATGGTCGGGTTCGACATCGCTGATGATGCCGACATACATTTCACCGTTGTTTCCGGTTGCCTGCAGCTGCATACCCACCTCGGGTTCGACATCGGCCGGTAGGTCGGTCCGCGGTACGTGGAGGACGGCTTCCTCGCTGTACTCACCGTATGCATCCTCCGGCGGTACGATAACTTCTTTCTTATCCCCGGAGTTGAGCCCTTCAAGCGCTTTTTCAAGCCCGGGAATAATCTGTCCGGATCCTTGGACATAGGTAAGCGACTCACCTTCAGGTGTCTCGTCTACAAGCTGTCCGTCGACGTACACTTTATAATCCATTGTTACGGTTGAACCCTTCTTAATCGTCATCATACATCCTTTCTTCACAATCATGCGGATACTATTCAAAAACGGGTTCGACCTGAACCCGCTTAGACCTCTTTTACCGCTTTCTCAAAATTCTAATCACGTTGTCATACCGCGCCTTATGATGGCGATATTAGGCGTGAAGCATGCAACTATGAAATTAAATGACCATATTGTTGGAAATTCCCATAAGCTTGTAAGCGTCTTGTAGCGTATCGACCATTTTGCACCCGCCTTGCTCGCGAAGCATATCGTATACTTCCTTCACGTGCTTCTCCGGATGTACCAGTAGTATTTGACCATCTAATTCTGATGCCATCCTGCAGCAGTCTTCGAGCGCATGAAAACCGGCGACATCGAGAAAGACAAGCTTTTCGATGTCAATGATGATACTTTTATACCCCTCATTGATGAGCGCTGTCATCGCGCCGTGAGTAAATGTTGCGCTAAACGCGTCGCATTCGCCGCCAACAGTGACGATGGGGATACCGTCTATGCAATCTAGCTTAATTGCGATATCTTTGCCCATAAGGCTCCTCAATTCATATGCGCATCTAGCATAGAATGTACCCCAAATTATTGTAGTTTGGCAAACTTGTATTACACCCAGTTGACGCTTCTGATTTCCATCGTCTACTGATAGAATAAGTGTAATCTGGTTTTAGAGACGGATATGCTTACAGATATCCCACGCATGTGCGTTGTCACCAGCTTTTATGGGGGATAAGAGGAGTTTTACTTGGGATACAACGAGTACGTACAGGCTCGTGAGCTTGTGCAGTCGTTTCAAATCTATTTCTTTGTCGCGATATTGTTTTTATCAATACTGCTTACCGTTGTTAGCTTCATCAGGCACAAATCCACCGGTCGCGTTCTTGTAGCGACCGTTTCTGTTATCGTCGTAGGCTTTGCGCTATTGGCATGGTTTCATCTGAGAATCTACTCCACGATAGCGCTTATCAATCCAACGAACGGCGAAGTCCTGGGACGACTTATGGCCCCTCTGTGGATCGAAAGCGAGAAGCTGTATTTCTGGGCGATGTTCCTCGGTATCTTTACCTATGTCGTCCATCGCAAGTATAAGGGAGAGCCGTTTAGCGTATGGCTCAATATCGTTTTTGCCGCGTTTACGGTGCTAACGATGCTCATCTCCGACCCCTTTGCAAACCCGCTGCCGGCACTGCACCAGGAGATCGGAAATTACCAGATGGCAATGGTTAACTCCAACCCTTATATCCAGGCGCAATACTTTCAATCGTTTTACGGGCGGGTCATCTATTTTTATAACTCAGCATATATGTGGGTGCATCCACCGCTGCTTTTCATATCATATGCGACGCTTGTCGTGGCGTTCTTAGCATCAATATTCATGCTGGTAAAACGGCGCAATATCTACGACACGATCGCCTATAATTACGCCAAGCTCGGCTACGTCGTGCTTACACTCGGCATGCTCGTTAGCTACCCGTGGGCGCTTCAGGCCTGGGCCAACCAACCGTGGTGGTGGTCGCCAAAGATCAATATGTCGCTTATGATGTGGCTGTTCTACACGGCATATCTACACTCAAGGCTGCACTTGCACCGTCGCGGCATGTGGAATACGACCGCCATACTCGGCATATTTTGTTTTCTTGTACTCGTGCTGACGTATGCCACGACCTATTTTATTCCGGGTGTTCATTCATATGGTTAAGGGTGAGGTAGATGCTTAATGTAAAGAAGCCCGGCACATATGATTTCGTTCTTGCGGCTGCAACTGTTGTGATACTGATCGCGCTCTCGCTGATTTCGGTGTACGGCACTATCCAGAGCTGGATCAATTCGGTTATGAATCCCCTGTGGACGCAGACGTTATTGTATCCCGCATATCTTCAACAAATGAACGGGTACGCGTTCCCATTTGCAGTTGCTCTCATTCTGGTTTTATGTATGTGTATTCCAAAGCGCTTTGTTCCGAGGAGCTACCTTGTACAGTCAAGCCTCATCTTGCTCTCAATCAGCATATTAACGGGATTTGCCTGGGGATTTTCCACAGGCCTCGCGTTTTTCCTGCTGATCTCCGGCGTAATTCAGACCATCGTATTGGTTTTACTTATCGGCAAATCGGACCGTTTGGCTTTTGAGCGCGAGGGATTTCTCGTGCAGCTCGGCTCATCGCTGCTTCATCTGGGATTTGTTGTGTTTGCGATCGACCTACTTGTGGTGAAGGATATGCGGAATCACCTGGCGGTCTTTTGGTTCTCAACCGGTCTTATAACTGTGGGGTGCGTGCTCTCGTTTTACGCGCGTGAATTGGCCGCAATTGCCAAGCGCGTTTTCAACAACCCGGCTGTTGATGAAGAACTAGTGCAACAGGAAGCGTCTGCAGTGTATGATACCGATACGTAATATTACAGAATTAACCAATAGCTATTGCGTCGCACAGGTGTTCCTGCGACAATTAAGCCGTTGATTGTTTTTGTCACTGGAGGTCGTAATGTCTCAAAAAAAGGCAAGGGGAAGTACGGGCGTTACATACAAGAGTAAGGCCGCAAAACAAGAAGTCTCGGTACAGCAGGCTTCTGGAAATAAAGTAAACACTGCGCCCGTGCTGGCTGTTATCATAGCGATGGTCGTATTCTTCGGGATCGTCGCATATCAGTCAACCCAAAAGTCGGGTGCAAACCAGGCGGCAACAAACGGGGCCACCACGGCGACAACGCTTGCAGCCCAAATGCAGGGCGTTGAAATATTCAATGCTGTAGCTGCAAGTGCTATCAATAATGCTCTAACCACAACGTTTAAAATGAACGAACTCCGCGGATCGGATTGCGTGCAAACCATAGGCCCCGAACTTGAAAAGCTGGGCAAGATCGGCCAAGTGAGAGCCGATTATTCAAATGGGCTGCTCGAAGTTCAGCGCGACGCAACGATTAAAGATACGCAAATCATCGATGCGCTTATTAAGTCACAACACTCCGGCAATGTGACAACCGAGAAGATTGTAGATAACGGACAGACCGGAACTCAGGCTGCAACTCAGACCGCAAATTAACCGACGGTTTTAAGAAAAGATCCAGCCGCCGTAATCACTAAAATAATACGCCGGATCCTCAAGATACTTCCTCGATGCGGCCAATAGGTCGTAGTGTTCCGTTTCCTCGGTGAGCATAAACTCGAAGAAGCGTACGCTCACACGCATCGTAGCTGCGCTTTTCCATCTCCATCGCCATCTCATAGATATCTAGATCGATGCTGCCGGGGTCAATCTTGACGTCTTTCCGCTCGATTCGCTCGCCGAGCAGCACCGCAATGCGGGGCCGAACGCTAATACTGCATTCGACCGAGAAGTCGAACACACCGCCTCCTAGAAGGGAAGCGTTGAAAGCCTCGATTTTACGTATGTGTTCGGTTTCCTCATCGGCTAAAAAGGTTAGCACTTGCCGGGCGAATTGGTCTTGTACTTTGTCTAAGCTCTTTCTATACGGCGCCTCGCCTTGTTTCTCAAGATCGAGCGTCGTAGCAAGTGCTGTGCAATAGGCCGTATCCATAGATATTATATTTACCCAAAACAAGTGCTTAATAACACACTAGGAGCTTGGAAAATGAATAAGTAATTATTGTCAATTATTTTCGACCAAATGGTCGAAAATAATTGACCGTACGGTCGAAACAAAACTATAATTAAATTGACCGAATGGTCGAAAATATAGGTAATAATGTAATCGCTCGCATTGCCGGCAATACGAAAGGCAAACAAGAGGCCGTGAACATGTCCGAATCATTTGATTCTGAAAAATTTGTCGAACTATTGGAAGAAGAAACGGGCCCCATGAGCAAACGCGAGCGGACGCGCCTGAAGATCATGGCAAGCGCCGCGCAGGTCTTCGACGAAAAAGGCTTCCATGAGGCGTCAATTCAAGATATCGCCGATAACGCCGGTATCGCAAAAGGGACAGTCTACTACTACGTCGACAAAAAAGAAGACCTGCTCCTTATGCTCTTGCGTTTCGGAAAAACGCGTGCCTTCTCAAAGATAGACAAGGCTTTGGCGAAAGCCGATACGGCGTCGGGCAAACTTGAAGCCATCATTCGCACTCATCTTAAAGCTATCAAAACAGTCGGCCCGGTCATCCCATTTTTCGTTCAAAACATCATGATTAATGATTCACGGGCTAAAGAGACGATTACCGGATTACGAGAGGATTATTTAGCCCTGGTGGGCTCCGTCATCGACGAAGGCATACAATCGGGTGAATTTAGGCAGGTAAACACAAGGAAATCCGCCATAGCGGTAATGGGTCTCATTATCGGGCAACTCGTGCAGTATAAAGCATTCAACGGCAAGATCAACGCAAAAGATATAGCCGATACAACGCTCGATCTTGTACTTCATAGCTTGAGGGTAGACCATGAAGACTAAGGTGCCGGTAGTTTCTGCGCTGGCGATCATAGCGGCGTTCTCAGCCGTTTTCTTCGCTCAAGCACAACAAAATTCAACAGTTACGACATCCGGTGTGCTGGAGGCCGAGAAGGTCGCTGTGAGCATTCCGGTAGGTCTTGCAGTCATCGGTGCAGACCCGACAAAACAAGCGAAACCCGGAGCGACGCGGGGGCCGCAGAAACCGGTCGGTACTATCGCAAAGCTCAATATCGAACCGGGCGACTTAGTAAAACGCGGTGACGTTGTTGCCATGCTTGATGACCGTATGGCCCGGCAAAACCTGGCCAAGGCGCAGGCTCAATTCGACCAGGTTGTCGCCACCATAGGGAACCTGCAGGGGACAAGGACCGATTTGCAGAGCAATAAGAATAAGCTCGGCCAGACCGAAGCCGATCTTCAGGCCAAGCGCGTGCAAGTGCAGAGCAACTTTGCATCAAAATATGCGCAAGGGCAGACTAAGATTGCTCAGCTCGAACGTCAACTGGCAACGCTTCGATCCGGTCTTGCACAAGCCGAATCGGGCTTAGCATCTATTCGAGAAGCAAAATCGCAAGCGGAACTAGCGCTTGCCGTAGCGCAAGCGCTTCCCGATAACGATCCTACGAAAGCGCAACGTGTTAATCAAGCGCAAGGCGCATTGCAGGGTCTTGCCCGGAAAGAGGCGTCGCTCAACGCGACGGTGCGGCAGCTTAAGAGCGGCGAATCGCAGCTTGCACAAGGCATTGCGAAAGCGAATCAGGGGCTCGATGCCGGTAAGCAGCAGTTTGATGCCGGCATTACGAAGATGAACGATGCGCTTACAAAGATCAATAAGGGGCGCACGAAGAGCAGCGGGGGGCAGACAAAAATTTCGAAGAAGCTTTTGATCCTGCTACGCAGGCGCGATCAGGCAGAAGTTGCGGTATCAATGGCGCAAAAAATACTCGATTCAACAAAAATTCACGCGCAAAGTGATGGGCGGGCGCAAAATATTAGGGTTGATGAAGGCTCTGTTGTGTATCCGGGGCAGGCGATCATGTCGATAGGCCGTGCCGATACGCTCAAACTATCCATCTACGTACCGCTTCATGATGTAGCCCGTGTTAAAAAAGGCGATACGGTCGACGTGAAGATCGACGGCGAACTTAACAGGATTTTTAAGGGAACCGTAACGGGCGTCGGGGCTGAAGCGGTATTTGCGCCATCAAATATGACAACGAGCGATCTGGAGCTTGTCCGTGTCGTGAGAGTGAGCGTTCAGGTAGAAAATCAAAACGATATCTTAAAAGCGGGTTTACCCGCGGACATATCGATCCATTAGGAGGAGCGGTTATGCATAAGGAGCGGTTGGCAATACCCATTGTACTCTTGTTGTTGCTCGGTCTTGCATACGGTTGGTATTCATATGCAGGCGCGAGTAGTTCGTCAAACGGCAACATTACGGGCTCGGGAACAATTGAGGCGGTCGATCTCAATGTCGGCTCGCAAATCGCCTCAGCGATCACCGACATCAAGGTAACCGAGGGGCAAAAGGTTTCAAAAGGCGATATGCTCATCAAGCTTGACGATAACCTGTTGCGCGACCAGGTAACAGTTGCTAAGGCCGGCGTCGACGCGGCGCAGGCCGGCGTCGACGACGCCAGCGGCGCTAATCAGATAAAAATCGCTAAGGCGCAGCGCGACCAGGCTAAGGCCAATCTCGCTATGGCCCAAATCCAGCTGGGTTATGCCGGCATCAAAGCCCCCGCCGACGGTGTTATTCTCAGTTTGCCGTACACTGAGGGTGAGGTTGTAAGCCCCGGCGCTACTCTCGTGACGCTAGGCAAAACATCGCAGCTCGAACTTACTATCTATGTTGACGAGACCAATCTGGGCAGGGTGAAAAACGGGCAGAAGACCGACGTGACGGTCGATGCGTATCCGAACCGGACGTTTGAGGGCAAGGTAACCGAGATCTCCTCTCAAGCCGAATTTACTCCGCAAAACGTGCAGACGAAAGAGCAGCGCAGTAATCTGGTCTTTGGTGTCAAGATACGTATCCAGAATTCAGATGACAAGCTCAAACCAGGCATGCCGGCCGATGCTGTTTTGCAGTAAGCTGGCGCAACGTGCGAACGCTCGGCGTCATCTTGTTGTAGATCGCATAACTGTGAGATGGGTTTTTAATGGCGCATGTAATTGATATCGAGAACTTAATAGTAGAATATCCGGGCGTCCGCGCGGTTGACGACGTTAGCCTAAGCGTTGAGAAGGGTGAGATCTTCGGTCTTGTCGGACCGGACGGCGCAGGTAAGACGACAACCATCCGTGTACTTGCGACCGTTCTAAAGCCGACAGCCGGCAGCGTCCGTATTTGGGACAACAATATCGTTAAAAACCCAGGGTCGGTGCGGGGCCGTATCGGGTACATGTCACAGCGCTTTAATCTCTACAGCGACCTAACGGTCGAGGAGAACCTGAGGTTTTTCTCCGATGTCTATGGTTTGAGCAGCGCCGAGCGGGATCGCAGGACTAAAGAACTTCTGCATTTTGCGCGGCTTGAGATGTTTACGGATCGCCGAGCGGAATTCTTGTCGGGCGGCATGAAACAGAAGCTTGCGCTGGCGTGCACGCTTATTTATCAACCTGATATTATCTTTCTCGATGAGCCGACGACGGGTGTCGATCCGGTGAGCCGGCGCGAATTCTGGGCGATTCTCTCGGAGCTTCGCAGCAACGGTATCACGCTCTTTGTCTCGACTCCGTATATGGATGAAGCCGAACGGTGTTCAACGGTAGCCTTCCTGGATAACGGCCGGATTAAGATGAGCGATACGCCCCATGCAATCAAAGCGTTGTTTAGCGGTGAAATCGTCGAGCTTATCGCAAAACCGCAGCGGAAGGCGCGGGACGTACTCGGTACGCTGCCATACGTGCGGGACATTGAAATATATGGGGAACGCCTGCAGCTTACGGTCGACTCAGCTACCGACGCCGTCACCAAGCTACAACACGATCTTAGTGGGAAAGTCGATATCATAGCCATCGTTCCGAAAGCGCCGACGCTCGAAAGCGCATTTATCGGCATGATGAAGGGGGGGTGTAGGATACATGATTAAATCGATTATGAGAAAAGAGTTCATACATATCCTGCGCGACCCGAGAACGCTCGGTATTACCTTATTTCTGCCGCTCTTTCAGCTTCTAATGTTCGGTTACGCGCTGAGTTTAGATATTAATCACATTCCAACCGCTATTTATGATCGCGATAAAACGACGATGAGTCGCCAGCTTTCCAATAACTTCTCTAGCTCCGGCTATTTCGATATTAAAGCGAAGCCGGACAGCGCCGATTTTACCGAGCGCCTGGACGAGGGTACGATAAAAGTCGCAATCGTCATCCCGCAGGGATTTGAAAATACTATCCGTTCCGATAAAACAGCCAGGGTTCAGGTACTCGTTGACGGGTCGGACCCCAACTTTGCCCGCGTCGGAGCGAGCTACTCGTCTCTTATTATCAACCGGTTCTCCAGCAATGCGACGGTCGATTCACTTTATAAACGGGGAATCACGATTCAGCAGGGCGTCCCGCCGATTGATCCCCGGGCTCGCGTATGGTACAACCCCGAGCTTCGCAGCGTAAACTTTATTGTGCCGGGTTTGATGGCGCTCATCATGATGACGGTAACGACGATCAGTATTTCGGTTGCGGTTGTGCGCGAGAAGGAGAGGGGCACGCTCGAGAACCTCATTATCTCGCCGATTCACGGTTGGCAGCTTATCATCGGCAAAATTATACCCTACGTTATTATTGCGTTTATTGAGGCGGTGATAATACTGGTGGCCGGTACGTTCCTGTTTAATGTACCGATGAACGGCAGTCTGTGGCTGCTTGCGGCGAGCCTGGTTATTTACGTAGCAGGTACGCTCGGCCTGGGGCTGGTTATTTCAGCGGCCACCGATTCACAGCAGGTCGCCAGCTTTGGCGCATTCTTGTTAACATTTTTGCCCGCGTTTTTATTATCGGGTTTCGTGTTTCCGATCAAGAGCATGCCGGTTATCGTGCAGTACATGACGTATCTTATACCAGCGCGGTACTTCCTGGTGGTCATCAGGGGGATTTTCCTTAAAGGCGTCGGGTTTTCGGTACTCTGGCCGAGCCTGCTTGCCCTGGTAGTATTCGCAACGTTGATGATCGTCATCGCGTCGGTTCGCTTGAGGAGGACGTTAGCATGAGACGCGCTTTATTGCTGGCTAAAAAAGAGTTTTTACAGCTCAAGCGTGACAGGCGAATGCTGCCGCTGCTGTTTATTGCCCCGATTATACAGCTGATTCTATTCGGCTACGTTGTGCAGACCGAAGTCAAACATATCGGCATCGTTCTGGTCGATTACGACCGTACCGCCGAGAGCAGGGTAATAACGGAAAAGTTTACGAACGCGGGCTATTTTTCAATCGTGGGTCGCGTCAACAGCGAGCAGGACATGCCGCAGCTCATCCGGTCGGATAAAGCCACAATCGGTCTCGTCGTCCCGAAAGGGTTCGAGCAATCGATAAAAGCGGGCCGTTCGGCGCAGCTCATGCTGGTGCTCGATGGATCGGATCCAAACGTCGGCGTTCAGGCTACGCAGTACGCGCAGGGAATCATCGCGGCCCGGTCTCAAGAGCTCATGAGTAAGAAGCTCGGGGCGATATCGGCCGTCGTTCCGCATATTTCAAGCGTTGAATCGCGCGTACGGGTCTGGTATAACCCCGATCTTAGAAGCGTTAATTATATGGTGCCCGGCTTAATCGGTCTAATTCTTACAATCATCACCACCATCATTACGGCGATTGCGATTGTCAAAGAGCGCGAGCGGGGGACGCTCGAGCAGCTCATCGTCACGCCGATTAAACGGTGGGAGCTCATCCTGGGGAAAATATTGCCGTTCGTGACTATAGCGTTTATTGAGCTCGGTATAATTGCCGGTGTGGGTGTGTTGTGGTTCGGCGTGCCGTTCCGGGGTAGCATACTCTTGCTGCTTGTCCTATGTATCGCATTTTTGTTCACGACGATAGGGCAGGGGCTTCTTGTTTCAACAATCTCGCGTACCCAGCATCAGGCGCAGATGACGGCTATGTTTTTCATGATGCCGGCGATATTGCTGTCGGGCTTTATCTTCCCGATTGATAATATGCCAAGAATTATCCAGTACGTCACCTACCTGATTCCGCTGAGGTATTTCCTCGTCATCGTGCGAGGGATATTCCTGAAGGGAATCGGAATCCATGAACTGTGGAGCCAAGCGCTTATACTTTCGCTCTTGGGCGTGTTGATTTTTACGGCGAGCGTGCTCAGATTCCAGAAACGTTTTGCCGACTAACCGGCGATATAAACTACGCGCTTTGTAAGGGGAAGCATGTTGAATAGTACAAATAATTACGAGAATTCAATAATAGTAGACGGCCTGGTGAAGACGTTCGGCGATTTTGTGGCCGTTAACGGCATCTCGCTCGAGGTTAGGAGGGGTGAAATATTCGGTTTCTTAGGGCCGAACGGCTCTGGGAAATCGACGACGATTCGTATGCTTTGCGGTATCCTCGAGCCGACCGGTGGCTCAGCAAGCGTTTTGGGCTTTGATGTTGCTACCCAAGCTGAACAGATCAAAAGCCACATCGGCTACATGTCGCAAAGGTTCAGCCTCTACGATGACCTAACCGTTGACGAAAATCTCGACTTTTTCGGGGGCATCTACGGCTTGAAGGGCGATAAGCTTATTGAGCGCAAGCGTTTCGTGCTTGAAATGGCGGGTCTTGTCGGCCGGGAGAACGAGCTCGCGGTGAACCTTTCAACCGGATGGAAGCAGCGCCTTGCCCTGGGCAGCGCGATCATCCACGAACCGGAAATGGTGTTCCTGGATGAGCCGACCGGGGGTGTTGACCCTTTGAGTAGGCGTAACTTCTGGGAGATGCTCTATTACATGGCCGAGGCAGGGACCACACTTTTTGTGACCACACATTACATGGACGAGGCCGAGCATTGTCATCGCATCGGTTTTATCTATCAGGGAAACATGATCGCGCTCGGAACGCCGGACGACCTGAAGAAGGAACACATGACCGGTGATATTATCGAGGTCGAAATGCAGGCATCTCAAGATGCGCTCCAGGCGATATCGGCGACACAAGAGGTTGGGGAAGCATATTTTTATGGAGCCACCGTGCATGCCAAGGTTGGATCGGCGCAGCAGGTTATTCCATTGCTTGAGAAGAACCTTAAGGCTGCCGGGTTAAGCGAGTTTTCGATACAAGTTGTCGAGCCGAGTCTCGAAGACGTCTTTGTCAATCTTATAGAGGAGCGTCACCAGGAGTAGCAGACAACCATACGTACGATAAAATAGGCCCTGTATGGCTTGCGCTAAAGGTAACAAGGCGCGTATACCGATAAAGTTGCATTTCTCACGCTGCACGATAGAATTGATGTGCAGTGTATTTTAATCCTGCCGTACATCATACCGGTGAAAAGGAACGATTGTTGTGATTGCTACCGATACCAGAGCTCATGAGATTATCGAGCGATTAAAAGCTGAATACCCCGATGCGAATATCGTGCTCAACTTTTCCAATCCGGTTGAGCTGCTGGTCGCCGTCATGCTCTCCGCGCAATGCACTGATAAAAAGGTAAATGAGGTCACAGCAACACTCTTCAAGAAATACGGAACGGTCGATGATTTCGCAAATGTGCCGCTTGAAGAGCTTGAACAAGATATCAAGCCTACGGGGTTCTTCCGCAACAAAGCTAAGAACATCAAAGGGGCGGCGACTATGCTCATCGATCGCTTTAACGGTGAAGTCCCGTCCACCATGGAAGAGATTCTCAAGCTGCCGGGTGTCGCCAGAAAGACCGCAAATGTTGTTCTCGGGAACGCATACGGCGTAGTCGATGGAATTGCCGTCGATACCCATGTAAAGCGGCTTTCCAACCGTTTGGGTTTAAGCAAGAACGATAACCCGGAGAAAATAGAGAAAGACCTGATGGGGATCATTCCGCAATCAGACTGGTTCAAGCTTACCTATCTGCTTATCGAGCACGGCCGGGCCGTGTGCGACGCCAAGCGGCCGAAATGTGACGTGTGCGTTCTCAACGACATCTGCCCCTCGGCGTTTATCGCTTAACATCGCTTTTGTGCGCTTTCTTGACTTAGGTCAAGGCTAATCCGGCGGTATTTCTGTATTCTTAGCATAGTAGAGCTCGTCGCCTGCATGCTGTATGTTAAGTTCCTGTGCTGGTATTGTGAAGATGCCGGGCACTCATGTAGCAAGATGTGTTTATGGAGATAATGGTTATGGCCGCCGTATATACCTCGAAGGTTATTAAAGATATAAAAGTGCTCGCGAAGTTTGTCGACATTTATTGCGGGCAGCGGCATCCCGGGGTGGAAAAACTTCGCTTTGAGTACAAAGGAAAACATGCCGGCCGGCTATGTTTGCCGGAAATGTATCTATGTAGTGAATGCGCAAAGCTGCTAAACCACGGCATCGCAAAACGGGCTCTTTGCCCGATGAACCCAAAACCCATGTGTAAGAAATGCCCTAATCACTGCTACCATCCACTGTATCGAGACAACATGAGAGAAGCAATGAAGTTTTCGGGTATATATCTGGCGAAACGAGGACGCCTGGATATGCTCATCCACTATTTTGCATAAAATACCGCACTGCTCATCACTTCACCTGGCTGTCAGGTCGTGGACGATATTCGGGAAAGACAATTACGTTTAGTATCGGTCGGGTCGGGAATAGGTAGGTTAGCCAAAATCATACCGCCTGGAGGGACTAGCTCGTGCGAGACATGCGGCCCATGGTAATTCTCATTACCTATTTTATGGCGCTGGCGGTTATCACGGTGCTGGCCGGATTCGATTCGCGAGTGCCCGCGAAAGCTAGACACCGCATACGGCAGCCATCGCTACAAATCTCTGTTGCCGCATTCGCAGTGGATACGGCAACGGTTGATGAAACAGTCACCTGCGAAATAGATGTCAGTTCTAAAAACAGGGAAGCAACCGCAACGCTCATTAATGTTACGGATAATCTTGTCGCTTACGCCGGAGCTTCGCTCGATGTTATCGGCGCCAAACCGAGCTTTGAGAATACGGAAGCCGTACCTTTCGGTGGAGGTCTCAAAGTAAACTGGGGTAAGTTTCAGATAGTCGGCGGCGAGAAGCTCTCCTTTAAGCTCTACCTCAAATCAAAGCGCAAGGGAACTATTACGGGTATTGCGAGCGCCAAATTGCAGCGCGGGGGCGCGGTGACGTCTAATAACCTTTCAACTATGTTTTTCCCGGCAGTTAGTACAATTGCAACCTCTGCCGCGGGGAAGGCAAGTACCACTCTGCCGTCGCTCGGGGGGTTATCGGGGACCGGCCCATCCACCGGCTCGACTACGCCGGGCACGTCCCGGAGTTCGGCATCCGGGAGCTCAAGCACCGGTACATCGCTTTCGGGGCAAAGCACCGGCTCTTCTACGTCATCCACGACGCTAGGAAATTCGGCGTGGACAACAACACCGGCTACCAGCACACAACTGCCTCCAGCTACGTTTAGGGACGTTAAGAATACCGACTGGTTCGCCAAATATGTGAAGGAAGTGACGAGTTGGGGTCTTATGGGCGGGTTCCATGACGGTACCTTCAAACCCGCGAACAATTTGACGAGAGCTGAGTTTGTGATGTGCATCGTACGCGGTACCGGCCCGGCGCCCGGTTCAACCGAGCCGTTTAGCGATGTAGGACCAACCGACTGGTTTTACCAGGCAGTTGTTTCGGCATATAATCTCGGTCTTATAGATGGAGCCCCGGGCGCGGTATTTGCGCCGTTTGAAAAGACCGCACGGGAAGACGCGGTAATCATTGGCGTTAGAGCGACCGGGGTGCCGGTTGATACAAGTACCGAGACCATCGATAAGTGGCTGCAAGGGTTCCCGGATAGAGCCGCTATCTCCGAGAGGGCGCGACCGTATGTTGCGGCATCGGTGAGGTACGGTCTCCCGTGGCGATATACCGACGGGAAATTCTATCCGGCTAGTCCCGTGACGCGCGCCGAAACGGCTGCATTGTTGCATTGGCTCTTTTTTGAAAAGCACGCGGTGCTCGATAAGCCTCCCGAGTATGTAAGATCGAGCATCGACGCGACCGCCGCTACGGACACTAACACCGCTACAGCCACAGATACAATTACCACTGCAACTGCCATCGAAACCGCCTCGCCGTGAGCACCACAAACAGTACGACGGCTTGTCTCACTATCACATTTATATTGTGCGGCGTATACTGTTGCAAACAACCGGCCGGGAGCTAAGGAGGGGTTATGGAAGTCCTAGATGTGATAAGAACACGGCGAAGTGTAAGAAGGTATACCGGAGAGACGGTAAGCGATGCGGACATCGACGTAATTCTTGAAGCCGGCAGATGGGCCCCGTCGGGGCTTAATAATCAGCCCTGGCGCTTTGCCGTTATACGAAAAGAAGAAACAAAAGATAAGCTCGCACAGGCAACAAAATACTCATCCCTTATGATTGATGCCGCCGTAATTATCGCCGTTTTTCTCGATAACTCGACCGCCTATGACAGGACAAAAGATGTGCAGTCAATCGGGGCGTGCATGCAAAATATGCTTCTAGCAGCGGCGTCGCTAGGATTAGGCGCGTGTTGGGTTGGGCAGATTCTTGCCGGCCGGCACCTGGTTGAAGCGGCTGTCGGTGCGTCTGATAACCTTGAGCTCATGGCGGTGATCACGCTCGGCCATCCGGAGCCGTCAAACCTGGCCGGAAGGCGTGAAGAACTCGACAGGTTGGTATTTTACAGAGAAGAAGCTTAGAGTAACAGCCGCAGGCGGCTATTTGCTCAGCGCTGTGATCTTCTGGATCGATGTATCTTTTGTGTAGAATAGATCACCATTCGGGGCTTGGAATGCTCCGATAATCGGCTGGTTTGAGGTAAATATCACGGTATCCTTGGTAACCGTGGCGTCATTGGGGCCGCCCAGAGCCAGAGCGTGCACATTCTTTGCATCATACGTGCCGAATACGAACTGGTCTTTGATTGTGGAGAATTTATTTCCTGTATAGAAAAGTGCCTGGGTTGGAGCGATTACCGTGCTGTATACGAGAATCGGGTTCGTGTATTTGGGATTTGTTGATTTACCGAGAACGTTCGGCCAGCCATAGTTCTTTCCAGCCTGGATAACGTTTATCTCGTCGTCGCTGCTGGGTCCGTTCTCGGTAATAAACAAAGCACCCGTTGCCGGATTAAACGCTATGCCGAAAACGTTTCTATGGCCGTAAGAGAATACCGGTGAGCGAGGAAACGGATTATTTGCCGGAATACCGCCGTTTGGGGTTATTCTCAATATCTTTCCCGCGGTTGAATTTAGATTCTGGGCGAGTGCCGGGTTGCCGGTCTCACCGGTTGAAATATAGAGGTTGCCGTCGGGCCCGAAGACCAGGATGCCGCCGTTATGGATACGTCCGGCCGGGATACGGTTTATCAGTACATCTTCTTTCGGCGTCTCCGTACCCCCGAACTTATACCGCGCCACCCTGTTAAACATGCGATTCCCGTCGGGGTACGTGTAGTAGACGTACACGTAAGGATTCGTCGCAAAATCCGGGTGAAGTGCAATGCCTAGAAGACCGGTTTCATGGTAGCCCGACAGATTAGGCACGGTGACCGTGATAAACGGTTTGCTCTGCAGTTTGTCGTTTTCAATAACTCGGACGCGGCCGATTCGCTCTGTAAAGAAAGCACGTCCATCAGGGGCAAACGCCATAGAAATCGGCTCGTTAAGACCTGTAATAGAATTAGGCAGGGTCGTGGTTTTTGCTGAGGCGGCGGTAGGCGGGCTGGTCGACGTCGTGACCGTAGACGTAGTTGTCGTTGAGCTCGCCGTAGTCCGCGTTCGCGATCGTTGTTGGGTTGTGCATCCGGATATGAGCCCCGATATAACAAGTGCCGCTACTATGGTGAAAATCGTAATAGATGCAAGGCTGTATCGTTTCATGCGTAGTTTGTACCCCAGATAAAAGGTTTTAAGCTTTATATTTTGTAGTTTTTATGACCGGAGGAAAAATAAGAATGAGCTCCGTCATCGACCGAGCTCATTCTTTATGCCTGCGTCTGCATTTGGTGGGCGGAGCAGGACTGCACTTTCAATATTGGGTACTGTGGGGTACTACGCGTATACCCATGTCGGTTGCGCAAAATAGCTCGCAACGCCGGATGATTCTATCATCGAGCCGATCTTGCCATCGCTGTAAATAAGCTGGAACCGGATGTTATGTTTATCCAACTTCCTCATCAGTTGCAGCAGTAGCTCGATTCCATCATCGTCAACTTCAGTTACATCGGTCAAGTTAAGGAGCGCCTGTTCGATTTGCTCGTTGCTGATACCGCTTGTTGCAAACCGGTTTGTCGCTAAAAACTGGCCGGTCATACAACCGCAGAAAGTTACTTCGTATGTGCCTGTGAGGTCGCATTGAACCGAGTAGCTAAAAGCCTTCTTGCGAGAACGGGCGGTGCGACGGGTTGTTTTACCGCTTGGAGTTTCTTCAATCTTCTTAGCAACTGCTCTTTGAGCCATACATACGCCTCCAAAACTACTTTTTCCAAGCGAGGCGTTTTCGATTAGTACTGCGAATTACATGTGTTCAATAAAGCGTTTGCTTACTTGAAAGTCTTGCTTGCACTAGGACCCATTCCGTAAGGCCTCTAAATAAATGGCATGATAACGGTACGTTATAATGCAAAGGAATTGTGTGAAAATAATTGCTGGTCAGTAAAAAAGTATACGCCGCATGGTTAAATATGTCAATCACTATAACTTATAGTACCAGGGTAGGAACAGTATCAAGGGGCACGAAACGCTGAGGCAAAAACCATGTGAGAAGCGCTGTGATAAAGAACTACGTGAGCAGGGCAGCAATGATGCCGACCAGGAACACGCCGTCGAACACGCCGGCGCCGCCTATGCTGACTGCAAGCGAACCGATTTTGCGGATTCTTCCCAAGTTAAGGAGGTCGGCCCCGGCGAGCGTCCCGATCACACCCGAGATGTATGCAACCACTGCAGCATGGCCTGGTGCCAGCAAAAGCGCGACAAATGCCGAAACTATCGGCGGAATAAAAGCCGGCATCTGGATACCGACACCGGGTACCGGGCGTGCCAGGGCCTTGGCGACCGCTGCAACAATAAAAGTCGCAATAATTGTAGGCTCAAGAGGCGCCTTTGGCAGGAAGTAAAGCGAGAGCAATACCGGTATTACCGCACCACCGACATTAACAAATATCACCTGTTCAGCAACTTGAGGCGGGTAGTAGAAAAAAGGATACGGCAGCGCCCTGCGCTCCGTAACAACAACCCTGCGGCGGGACACCGGTATATTTATATAGCCGCCGATAAGCACGGCAAGAAATATCGCGAACGTTTGCTGTACGGTTAACCCGAGCTTTGTGAACGATATTGCTACTGCATTTACCAGGAACAGTACGAATAAAAGAGATAGTAGGAACGAGAATATTAATCCGATTATAATCGAGCGTCTCATCTAGTTGCGTTCCTCCGTTATGCGGCCTTGCCGGGTTGAATAATCTCTCGTATCTTCGCGAGGTCACGCGCAAATTCCTGCAGCCTGCCTTCGCCGCCCCCAATACTATAGGCTCGTAAGACCGCCGCCGGATGAAACGTGGGAAGCACCGGGATGGCGTGCCATCTATAAAACTTGCCGTGATCCTGGGTGAGCTTGAAGTCTTTTCCTAAGAACCACCGACTCGCCTTAGCTCCGAGTGTAACGATAAGCTTAGGATGTACGGCTTCGAGTTCACGCTCTAAGAATTGCCGTTCAGCGTTAATCTGCTTAACCGTAGGCGGTTTGTTCTTCCTTTTACCTGATGGCAGGGGTTCAAAGGCCCGATGCTTGACGACATTGGTGATATAAAAATCGCGAGCTACATCAAACCCCAGACCTTCAAGGGTGCTCTGAAGCAGCCGGCCCGATGCACCGACGAACGGTTGCTGTTCTCGCTCCTCTTGCTCGCCGGGTCCTTCGCCCACAATCACGCCCGGCGCGTTGGGATTGCCGCGCGGGAATACCGGCACGTCGCTTACACCGGCCAGATCGCGGCAATTTGCACACGCCTCAATATCCGCAATAACATCTCGAATAGCTTTATTATCACTAGGTTTAGCCATATTTTGTGCATACCGCAAATCAAGCAGGCATAAACTATTGCTTCAATCTGCTATCGCCACGGACGTTTTCTTCTGCCGGATATGCGGTATAACGTAACGCGCACATATAACTGCGTCCGAGTGCTCAAGGTGCTTGGAACCAGACAAAAAACGATTTCGCAGGGGGTCTAAATGAGAATCGCTATTGTTGCCGGGCCATGGCTTTCGGTTCCGCCAAAGGGTTACGGTGGGACCGAATTCGTGATTAGTAAGTTGGTCGATGGCCTGGTAGACCGGGGGCATGATGTGTTGCTCTTAGCACCGGGCGACTCCATAACCAAAGCGCGTCTCATACCGCTCGTCAAACGGCATATAGGCCAGGATTGGCAGGAATACGGTCAACCACTTTCCTCCGCACTTTCAGAGTATGCGTTTGTTCGGAGCTATTTGGAACAAGCCGATATTATTCACGATCATACGATGTATCATAACACCTGGCTGCCCATGAAAGTCGTATATACGCTGCATGGCCCGGCTGAACGGGGGATGGCCGAGCTGGCCCGCCGCATGAGCGCCTTTGGCCAGAATAACTACTTTGTGGCCATCAGTAATAGGCAGCGCCAGCTGTTTGGAGAAGACGGCATCAATTTTGTATCCACCGTACATAACTGCATAGACGTCGACGCCATTCCGTATTCCGATCAAAAAGGCGATTACCTGTTTTTTGTCGGAAGGGTCAACTGGGAAAAAGGCCTCGACCTGGCGATTCGAATCGCTGTGGTGTCTAAGCGCAAGTTAGTGATGGCGATTAAGATGACCGAAGCCCATGAACAAGAATATTTCAGAGAAACCATTAAACCGCTTCTGCCGGGAGCGGATATTGAGATATTGGAAGATATCTCAAACGAGGAAAAATTCAACCTCTTTAAGCACGCTTACGCTACGCTGTTCACGAGCCAGTGGGAGGAGCCGTTTGGCCTGGTAATAACCGAGTCGCTGGCAGCCGGCACTCCAGTTATTGCGCTTCGGCGGGGAGCGGCTCCTGAAATTATCAAGGGTGGGGTATGCGGTTTTCTTGGAGATTCTTTTGATGATTTAGTAGAAGCGCTCAATCATGTCCCCGAGATACGTCCACATGCATGCCGCCGGCACGTTGTAGAACATTTCTCTATCGAAAAGATGGTTGCCGGGTATGAAGCCGCGTACAGAGCCGTGCTCTACGGTAGCTAGAACACAGGAAAAACCGTCGTTGCCTACCGCCCGTACTCCTAAAAGCATGCAACTATTCGCTATTATCTAGTAGCTGATATGTTATTTGTTGCTATAATAACGGTATTACCGTCTTTACCCATTAGGAATATATTCGAAGGATACATAAGCGATGAAACGTAAGAACAGCCGGGCGCGCATAGGGGTAATGGGTGGCACATTTAATCCTATCCATTACGGGCACATGGTAACCGCCGAAGAAGCACTCTCACAATTTAATCTGGATTCGGTGATCTTTATGCCGTCGGGGCAACCGCCGCATAAGGCCAATAAGGAAATCCTCCAGGCTGAAGAGCGGTATCTCCTAACTGTAATTGCGACCGCGTCAAATCCGGATTTTGAGGTATCCCGGCTTGAGATCGAGCGAAAAGGGCCTTCGTACACAATAGATACGCTTCGTGAGCTGCATAAACATTATGGTCCGAAAACCGACTTGTTCTTTATTACCGGTGCGGACGCGGTGTGGGAAATATTAACCTGGAAGGATGCCGAGAACCTGGTTGAACTCACCGAGTTTATTGCCGCCACCCGACCGGGCTACAGTCTGGAAAAGTTCAAGAAGCTTCACGTTCTACCTGAGGATAAGGGTATAGAAAAGGGCAGGCCAAAGGTATCAATTATGGAAATACCGGCGCTTGCAATTTCCTCAACCGACATCAGAAACAGGGTGCGGGAGAATCGTCCTATCCGGTATTTAGTCCCCGAAGGGGTTGCCAACTATATCTATAAGTGTAAATTCTGGAGAGATGAATAACAGGGGCACGCGAACAGATAATGAAATATAACGTTGAAGTGCTAAAGAAGAACCTGCAAGCGAGGCTGCGGCCCGACCATTACGCGCACTGCTTGCGAACAGCTGAAACCGCCGCTCGGATGGCAAGCGCATTTTCACTTGATGAGCATACGGCATATGTGGCAGGATTGTTACATGATTGTACGAAATCGATGGGTCACGGGGAACTGCTAACGGCTGCGGAGGGTCTGGGTTTCGATATTTACCCAGTCGAGCGGCGACGCCCGTATCTCTTACATGCTAAGATTGCTGCCCGCTTGGCGCAAAGCGAATTCGGCGTCGATGAACAGATAGCGCACGCGATAGAGTGCCACACGTTTGGTGCACTCGATATGTCTGAACTCGATAAAGTTATATATGTTGCAGACTTGATAGAACCCGGCAGACCATACGAGGGGCTTGACCGAATACGAAGAATTGCCCTGGAAGATTTAGACGAGGCGTTCAGGGCCGCATATATACAAACGCTTGGGCACGTAGTAAAGACGCAGCACTTGATACATCCGATGACCTTGGATGTATGGAATAAGCTGATTGCGGAGTGATATGGGCGACTTTTTTGATGATGTAGAGTATGAAAATAATTCGCGATTTGAACACCGTAGCACTAAGCGGTCGAAACGGCGTCGTGTGTGGGTTGTGATCTCGCTGGTAATACTGTTAGTAGTTGCGGCCGGGGTCGGGGGTGCTGTTGCATTCAAGGTGCTCGGCAATCCTGGTGCGAAACGTGCCGCCGTCATCACAACTACGACCAAAGTTACATCGACGACCGAACCAGCGCAGGCTGTTCACGACGAAAAAGCTGCTGCGAGCAGCGACGAGAGCACGACCGCTCAGACAAAACAGGTCTCGAATGTGTTAATGATCGGCGTGCAAGAGATAGCCAACCGTAAAGTCGCAAAAGGGATTCTGCTGGCCAAGATCGATCTGGCAAACAATATAATACAGGCGGTGAATATTCCGGAGAGGACCTATCTTAACATCACCGGACTTGGCGCCGACCAAATCAGCGAATCGTTTAATATGGGCCTCGCATCGACAAAAAAGGCGGTACAGGATTTATTGCACATTGAGACCGACAGCCATATTGTCATGCATTACGAAGATTTTGAGACGCTTGTAAGCGATAATCGCTTTCAGGTCGCCTTTGAAAAAGCAATCGAGACGAGCCTTTTTGAAGGAGATAAACAAGCGTACGGTGCAGCGATTTCTAAGATCGATGCATCGAAAATTAATATAGTACCGTTGCCGGTTAAATATATAAGTATAAACGGTGAACCGTTCTATGAGCCGAATAACGAAGAAATCAGCAAACTAGTCGAATCGTTATGGGGAATAAAGATAGAAGTAAAGACGCAGCCGGTAAGAATCATTGTTCTTAACGGCTCGGGTAAACCCGGTGCCGGCAAGCAGATTTCCGACAAGCTGGTGCCGAGCGGTTATATGATTATTGATGTGAAAAACGCGAGCAGTTTTGACTATAAAACAACGCAGATAGTTGCATATAAAGAGGATGTTATGGACAAGGCTAAGATTGTTCAGCAATTGCTCGGTGTTGGTGATGTAGTGTATCACCCGGTTTCACAGGATGTTGCTGAAATAGCCATTATCGCAGGGCAAGATCTTAAGCCGGCCAAGTAGAGGAGGATGAAAGCTGAAAGCTAAAGAAATCGCAGAATTAGCCGCGTCGGTCGCTTCGGATAAAAAGGCGAGCGACATAATCATTGTCGATATTAGCAAGATTTTTGTTATCACCGACTACTTTGTAATTTGCAGCGGGCAAAGCAACCGCCAGGTTCAGAGTATCGCGGACGGCATCGAAGAAAGGTTGCATGACCTTAAGGTGCGAAAAGTAGGCATCGAAGGTGATAAGCGAGGGGATTGGGTGCTCTTGGATTACGGCGCGGTCGTTATCCACATTTTCACCCAGGAACAGCGGGATTTCTATCAGCTCGAACGTTTATGGGCAGATGCCCCGCACCATAAATGGCAGGAGGAAGAGACCGGATAGCGATTCTTAAAGGGCTCGCGTAAGCTCTTCTCTTCATTTGACTTTACGCTGGTGAGTCATTAATATATGTAGGGTAATTTCAGATGAAGGCTATGATGAGGAGTAGTAGACCTGCCTTCGCTTGCAGAGAGCCGGCGGCGGGTGTAAGCCGGTAGCATTGCAGTCGAACTCGCCTCAGAGCCTGCTGGTAAAACTCGCGTTTTATAGCAATGACGACACGCTGCGTACGGCGTACAATATTGTATATGCGGGTCTAGGCAGCGCGGGTGGTAACCGTTATAATACCGATGAGCGAGTAGAATACATGGGGCCATAGCTCAGCGGGAGAGCACTTGGCTGGCAGCCAAGGGGTCGAGGGTTCAAATCCCTCTGGCTCCACCAAAGCAGTCTTCGCAGCTGCTTTTCTACTAAAAAGGGTGGTACCGCGGATTAGCCTTTCGTCCCTTACAGGATGAAAGGCTTTTTTATTTTACCGGCAAACGTGGTTTAACAAATATATCTTAGCAGGGGGTTGGGATGGCCGAACGATACGATCACAAAGCAATAGAAGAAAAATGGCGCAAGAAATGGGATGAAGAGGATATCTATCGCACCTACGAAGAACCGGGGAAGCCGGAAAAATATATTCTAGAGATGTTCCCATATCCGTCCGGCAAATTGCATATGGGTCATGTGCGCAACTACTCAATCGGTGATGTTGTCGCGCGGCACAACCGCATGCAAGGGTTTAATGTCCTGCACCCCATAGGCTACGATGCCTTCGGTTTGCCGGCTGAAAACGCGGCGATCGAGCGCGGCATCCCACCGAAAGAGTGGACGTTTAATAATATCGCGGCCATGCGTGAGCAGCTCAAAGAGCTCGGTGTAAGTTACGACTGGGCCCGCGAAGTCGTTACGGCGAGCCCCGATTACTATCGCTGGGGTCAGTGGTTGTTTTTGAAGTTCTACGAACGAGGGCTTGCATACCGCAAGAAAGCCATCGTCAACTGGTGCCCGGGTTGCGAGACCGTACTGGCAAACGAGCAGGTCGAAAACGGCGTGTGCTGGCGTTGCGGCACTCCGGCCGAATTTCGCGAGCTCGAGCAGTGGTTTTTTAAGATTACCGATTATGCCGAACGCCTACTCAAAGACCTGGATTTGCTTGAAGGATGGCCCGAGCGCGTGCGCATTATGCAGCGCAACTGGATCGGCAAAAGCGAAGGTGCCTTGGTTGACTTCAAGGTCAAAGGTCGTGATGAAACCATTACCGTCTTTACAACGAGGCCCGATACCCTCTGGGGTGCGACGTTTTTCCTGCTGGCGCCCGAGTATCCGATGGTGAATGAGCTGGTTAAAGGCACGAAATACGAGGCGGGGGCGGCCGAGTTTAAGAAAAGCGTAGCGCGTGAGACGGAGATCGACCGTACATCAGCCGAGAAAGAGAAGAACGGTTACTTTACCGGCGCGTACGTTATTAACCCGGTCAACGGCGAAGAATTGCCGGTCTATTTGGCGGATTACGTTCTGATGGGCTACGGTACCGGCGCAGTTATGGCTGTACCCGCGCACGACCAGCGCGACTTCGAGTTTGCGACGAAATATGGCCTACCCATCCAAGTGGTAATCCAGCCGGAAGGCGAGATGCTGAATCCTACGATGATGGCTCAGGCATATGCGGGTGAGGGCGTGCTGGTTAATTCCGGCCCGTTTAGCGGTATGCCGCAGGCGGAAAGCATCGTTAAAGTTACACAGCACCTAAAGGATAACGATATCGGCGACTTTTCAGTTAACTACCGGCTTCGCGACTGGCTGATTTCACGCCAGCGCTATTGGGGCAACCCGATCCCGATGGTCTACTGTGAGACCTGCGGTGTCGTACCGGTGCCTGAAAACCAGCTGCCGGTTATATTACCCGAGGATATTAAAATTACCGGTGTCGGTGGCTCACCGCTGGCGCACGACGAAGAATTTATCAAAACTACCTGCCCGAAATGTGCGCAACCGGCCCGTCGTGAAACCGATACGATGGACACGTTTACCGATTCAAGCTGGTATTTCTTGCGCTACTGCAGCCCACACGATGACCAGCTGCCCTTTGAAAAAGAAGCGGTTGATTACTGGATGCCGGTCGATCAGTATATCGGCGGCATCGAGCACGCGGTGCTGCACTTGCTGTACTCGCGGTTCTTTACCAAGGTGCTTTACGATATGCGCATGGTATCGACAGTGGAGCCGTTTACCAACCTGCTCACGCAAGGCATGGTTATTAAAGACGGCGCCAAGATGTCCAAATCGAAAGGCAACGTAGTCGACCCCGGTGAGATCATCAGGCGTTACGGTGCCGATACCGCACGGCTCTTTATTTTGTTTGCATCGCCGCCCGAGAAGGAACTCGAGTGGAGTGACCGCGGCGTCGAGGGCAGCTACCGGTTCCTGAACCGTGTCTGGCGCCTGATTGATGATAATAAAGGATTGATTAATAGCAGTTCAGGAGTGATTCCTGGTGAGTTGACTTCAGCCGAGCGTGACGTGCGCTTCATGGTACACCGGACGATCAAGAAGGTTACCGAAGATATCGGCCGTTTTAACTTTAATACGGCGATTGCCGCCGTTATGGAATTGGTTAATACCTTGTACAAATATAACGACAGCGGTGATCGGAACCCGGCCGTTATGCGCGAGGCTGTCGAAAACCTGGTGTTGTTGCTTGCACCGTTTGCGCCCTTTATGAGCGAACAGCTCTGGTCGGATTTGGGTAAAAAGCAGAGCGTACATACGCAATCGTGGCCGAAATACGACCCGGAACTGGCAAAAGCCGAAGAAGTGACCCTGGTGGTGCAGGTAAACGGCAAGGTGAGAGACAAAATTACCGTAGCCGCAGATATTGCCGAAGACGAGATGAAAAAGACGGCACTGGCATCGGAGCGCGTGCTCTCGTTCGTTGACGGCAAAGAGGTTAAAAATATCTTTATCGTCCCGGGTAAGCTCGTAAATATTGTCGTAAAGTAAGTTATCGATTTCCAGGAGAACGTTATCTAACTAATGTGGGCGGAAGGTTCCGCCCACTTCTTTATTTATCGAAAACGGCTGCTCTTTGACGGGAGAGCGATACATACACGAAAACTTTCAAAAATAATGGTTCTTAAGAAGGGGAACAGCCAACAATCGCAGAATATATACAATTATGCAAAAGCATAAAAGCGTTACTGCTGGATCAATCAAAGATGAGTTGTTGCAGGTATTGCGTGCTCGCTTTGCCGAGAGCGGTATGGCTATAGAGAAGCGTCACAGTATCGCTATCGGCCTTTTGGTTTTACTGATAGGTGCGAGCAGCATATTTATCTACAAAGCGTCACAGCCCATGCCGGTCGTAGTAGAGCGGGCGGGGGATAGCGCAAAAAAGACGGCACCGCATAAAGCTGCGAGCAGTGAGGGCAGCGCGACAATTGCCGGAGCACAAACACCTGAGGTAAAGCGCTTATATGTTCATGTTGCCGGAGCCGTCGTTCATCCCGGTGTTTACCAGCTCAATGACGGCAGCAGGATTATCGACGCAATAACCGCGGCCGGTGGAAGCCTCCCCGAGTCCGATCAAAATGCGCTTAATCTCGCTGAAAAGGTGTTTGACGGTGAAAAAATCTATATAGTGAAAAAAGGCGAAGCCCCACCGGCCCAACCAACCGGTACCGGGGCAGTCCCGACCACAGGCAGATCAGCTGCAAGCACAGCTACCGGCATTCCAACCGCAGGCGGTACTTCCGCAACTCCCACGGCAAGACTTAATCTAAATTCAGCTACGGCCGAGCAGCTCGATACTTTACCTGGGGTAGGGCAGGTTACCGCCGGAAAAATCATCGATTACAGAAACAAAGTCGGTGCGTTTAAGCGATTAGACGAGCTCAAAGACGTCGACGGTATTGGCCCGAAGAAATTCGATCAACTCAAAGATAAACTCTGCGTTGAGTAATGCCATGGTGACACCACTTCTCGTTCTGGCAATCGCGTTTATCTTGGGAATCGTTGCTTGTGATACTCTGCATATTAGCCTCACAATAGCGGCCGTGCTACTAGGCTTCTGCCTCATTATGCTTTTAACAGTAATCAAATATAAGACGGAAGGTCTTAGTGCTCTGCTTGCGGCAACACTTACTTTTTTCTTTCTGGGGATTTTTGCCGGCAGCGTTACGGCGGAACGTCTTGCATCCGGCATACTCTACAAAGCAGCAGGTAATACACCATATGTTACCGTCGAAGGCAGTTTAAACGCCGACCCAACCTTTGCAGACGGCAGCGCTCGCTTTACCATGAGGGTGACTGCGGCTCGCTTTAACGGCGTTTTTGATGCGGGCGCATACGGCGCACGCGAATGGCGTGTACGCGAGCAACTGGCGGTTAAGGTACGAACGAACAGGGCATTGCCATTCATGGTGGGGGATACTGTCAAAGTTACCGGACGCCTTTCACTGCCTCGCTCGAGTAGCGATTTTGATTACCGGCGTTACCTCTGCCACAAAGGGATTATGGCGACATTGAGCGCCGCCGGTGAGGATATCGAACTTGTCCGGAAAGATAACGTCCAGAGCACATTCATGCATTATGTGGGGTCGCTTCGGCAGTGGATCAAAAAAACCAACTCCGGATACTTGCCTGAAGCATATTCAAGCTTGCTCAACGGTATTGTGCTGGGAGATGCGTCCGAGCTTGGCGATGACGTCCAGGAGGCGTTTCGCGCCACGGGGCTTACGCACGTTGTCGCCGCGTCCGGTATGAATATAGCGCTTATCGTGGGCGCCTTGTGGCCTCTCTTAAGGCGTTTGCGTTTACGAGCGCCGGTACAGGTTATAATCCTGATCGTATTTGCGGGGTTGTATACGATAATCAGCGGCATGAGTGCATCTATTAACAGGGCGTTTGTGATGGCAGCGATAGGTTTGCTTGCATGGCTCTTCGGTAGACAGCAATCGCCGCTCAATTCGCTAGCGATAGCGGCCTTCTTGCTTACGGTAATCGATCCATTTAGCGTATACGATATTGGATTTCAGCTATCATTTCTGGCGACCGCTTCTCTCGTAGTGCTCTCGCCGCTACTCGATCGGTTGTTTGCGGATGTTCCTTCAAGTATCCGCTCTGCATTCACTGTCACAGTCGCCGCTCAAATCGGTGTTCTCCCCGTCCTTATATATTATTTTGGGCAGGTATCGGCCGTTTCAATACTGGCAAACCTTATCGTAGTGCCCCTCGCAGGGCCTGCGTTGATCCTCGGGATGGTTGTCCTGCCGGTCGCCGCAATTCTGAGCTTAGCGGGTATACCGCTCTATCTGTTACTACAAATTATCCTTATGGCGATGATAGAAACGGCGTCAATCATGTCGATGATGCCCGGAGCTTACGTAACCCTACCGCCGGTATCTATATGCCTGGTGTTTGTCTTGTATGCAGTAATTGCAGCTAGTGCCATGTATATTCGAAGAGCAAAGCTATACTATAGGTTTAGTCATATCGTTTTGGTCGTCATAGGTCTTCTAGCCGTATCTCTTTTATGGCATCTTACGCTGAACCGATTCCCATCCGGGCTGGAAGTAACATTCTTAGATGTCGGGCAGGGAGATAGTATACTGCTGACAGCCCCTGACGGTGAGCGGGCGCTCGTTGATTGTGGTCAGAATCCAAAGATTATCCAGCGCAAGCTCGACATCAAGGGGATAAAGAAAGTGGATGCGTTGATCATAAGTCATGCCCATGCCGACCATATGGGTGGCGCACAAGAGTTTATTGCAAAACACAATATCGGGAGCTTAATGTATCCGCCGAGCCTTCGTAAAGCTGCAATCTGTAAGCCCATGTTTACCACCGCCAAAGAGAAGGGTGTAAGATGCATTCCTATTCGCGGCGATGAAGCCCTCCATCTGGGGAAATGTCTCACAATCGATATGCTGTGCGCCGACACGGAAAACGAAGGCAATGACGAATCAGTGGTGTTTATTGCCAAGTACCGACAATTTAGGGTTCTTTTTACCGGTGATGCCAGCACCGAAGTCGAAAAGAAACTCCTGGAAGGGAAGGATAAACTCGATGTCGATGTTCTCAAGGTGGGCCATCATGGAAGCGCCTCGTCGAGTAGTGCGGAATTCCTGCGCCGTGTAGCGGCAAAGGTTGCAGTCATCCAAGTAGGACAAGGCAATATGTACGGGCATCCGTCAGCATCGGCAATTAAGCGTTTGCACAACGCCGGTGCAAAAATTTACCGCACAGACAAGAATGGGGATGTTACAATTAAGTCCGACGGCACTACATACCGGGTGCTTATACAAAAAGGGCAGTAACACAAAGGTAAAAGGGCAGCAATACATGAAGAGCAATCCAGGCGCTAAAGCACAACCCCGGCAAAAGGTAAAACCGCTAAAGCCCGTATATCTAATTTTCGGCGATAAAAAAATGATTGCCGAAGGCCTGGCGCGTCTTAAAAACCGTATCGGCGCCCAATTTGACCTTGAATTTAATTTTAACCGGTTCAGCGGCGGCGATACGAACGCAGCATATATCATCGAAGCTGCAAATACGCTGCCGTTTATGTCTGATAAGCGCTTAATTGTGGTAAAAGACGTGGAGAAACTCTCCGCGGACGATATCACTCGGCTGGTAAAATATATCGAAAACCCGAGCGATACCACGTGCCTCGTGCTCGTTGCTAACACTATAAATCGGGCAAGCCGCCTGTATAAAGCGGTCGAAAAGGCTGGAGAAATCGCCGAGTATAAGCTTAAAGAGAGCCCCTTAACCTGGATAAAGAAGGAGTTTGGAGCGCGGGGGCAGCTCGTGTCTGACGCGGTTGCCCGCCATATCCTGCAAGTTGTAGGCTCAGACCTGTTACGCTTAAGCATCGAGATCGAGAAAATCAGCCTCTACTGCAATGATGACCGAATCATCGATCCCGGCGATGTGGACCCGATCATCACGAAATCTACCGAATTGTCGGTATTCGACCTAGTCGACCGTATCGGCGAACGGAATATACGGCGTGCTTTGGAGATTCTGGATAGCTTGTTGCAGCAAAAAGAAGCGCCACTTGCGATTCTCGCGCTTATTGCACGGCATTTCCGTCTACTTCTTCGGACAAAAGTATGGGTTGAGACCGGTCATGATAATAGGTATCTCGTCGAGCACCTAACGGGGGATGCAGGCAAGAAGCTTCCGAGCTTTGTCGTAGCTAAATACCGTGAGCAGAGCTACAACTTCTCAGCTGATGAGCTTAAAGGCATGTTTGAGCGCATGCTTCAAGCCGATATTGCATTAAAATCAAGCGCGCAATCCGCAGAATCCACCATGCAAGACCTCATAATACAGCTGGCATAAGCAAAATCTATAGATTTCATAATATCCGGGGGGGAATCTGCTAAATCTATTGCCAGAATATGTATATCATAGTATGATAGTAATACCTAGGTGAGTAAGCTATAGGTAGAATTAGCCTAGGTAATTGACCGATATCCTTACGATAGTTAGAAGACCAGAAGACGCAGCCTCTCTGTACCAACACACGCATCTTTAGGCCGAATAGGGGGGCCGTTCATGAAAAAGTTAACGATATTATTTGCGATCTTAACCCTGGTCGTGCTGTTTTCTTTTACAAACGCACTAGCAACGACACAGGGGAGCCTTGCGGTATCGCCCGGTAAAACAAATCCTGGTGGGACCGTAACGGTAACAGGTGGCGGATTTAAACCAAACACCGCTGTCGGTGTTTCGATGGATGGTAGCGGCGGTAAGAGCGTAACGGCTAATGCCGACGGCAACATATCTTTCACCTACACGCTACCAAACGATACCAGGCCCGGCATACACTCGTTCTCCGCCCAGGGCACTGCGTATTCAAACACTGGAACCGTAGTCGAGCCGTATTCGCATAATAATACGGAAGATAATCATGTGGCATTAGGGTCGGTACGTGTGGAGACGGCGGTGCTCGGCGAACAGGTTACTCCAACCATATCAACGACGGTGTTGGGCACAAAGACCACACCGAAACCGCATCACAACGAACTACCGTTTACGGGAGGCATATATCTCTTAGTCGCACTTATTGCAGGCGTCTTTCTGGTAGCCACAAGCTTTGGCTTACGGTTGGTAAGGCGGAGCTAAATCAAGAGTTCATTTGACAGGTAAAATCATAAGCGGACACAAACGCAGAGCTTTGAATAATTAAAGCTCTGCGTTCTTTTTACCGACATAAGTAAGAAGTAATTTCTCTGATTAGTTACCTTTAACCGGTAATATATCTGCCAATAATTCAAGGTCTAGGTGTAGCATGGAAGAACAGATCGATTTTCTGTCTTTAGCAAAGATAGTCTTCAAGCATAAAGTGGCAGTAACTATAAGCATGATACTTTGCGTTCTTGCGGCTGTTGCTGTTAACACCTATACTGCTCCCAGATACAAAGCATCATCGCAGATATTGCTTTCACAGGGCAGGGTCGCGGGAGGCAATCAACAGGTCGATGAGTCGTATCAAGCTATGTTGTTAAGCCAACAACTTGCAAAAACGTTTACCCAAATAGCCCTTAGCAGATCGGTTGCACAACGTGTTATCGACGACCAGCAGCTAAAGACTCCGCCGGAAGAACTCAAATCAAGAGTCGAGGCGGTTTTAGTAAAAGATACGCAGCTTATACAAATAACGGTTACGGATACCGACTCTGTTCGGGCTGCGCTGCTTGCCAATACATACGCTAAGATCTTAATAAATGTAGTAAAGCAATCGGTAGCGGCTTCTTCGTTTATAAGCATGGCAGTTGTTGACCAAGCAACAGCTCCGTTAAAGCCGGTTAGCCCGCGCCCCGTTTTCAATTTGGTTTTAGGTATTATCTTCGGCATCTTAGTGGGCATAAGCTCGACACTTGTCCTTGAGCAACTTGATACGACCGTTAAAGACCCTGAGCAGCTTGAGGAACTTATCAAGATCGCTGCACTTGGCAGAATACCTGTTACAAAGAAACCATTGTTATTGGTGGGTGACGATTTTGATAGTTCGGAATTCTATAGGAGCTTGCGCACAAATCTGCAGTATTTGAACTTCGATCGCTCTATTAGAACAATTGTGATCACCAGCGCTAATATGGGCGAAGGAAAAACAACTGTTTCAGTCAATTTGGCAACGGTGTTTGCTAAGGCAGATAACAAGGTTCTCCTCATCGATTGCGATATGCGGCGGCCGATGGCGGGAAAGGTCCTCAACAGAAATGGCGTAGGGCTGTCGGGGGTTTTAGCGGGCAAAGATGAAATTGCGTCGGTTGTGAAAGCCACCGATGTTGAGGGGCTGTGGATTATTACGAGCGGAGCTATGCCGCCTAACCCCGCAGATCTTCTTGATTCGGAACGCATGGCAAGTATTTTGGGCGAGCTTAAAGAAGCGTTCGACATCATTATTATGGATTGTCCGCCGATTCTCGGGATCGCAGACACCGTGATTCTTGCCTCAAAGGCCGATGCGGTTTTACTGGTCGCATATGCCAGCAAAACAAAAAAACATGATATTGTTCTCGCACGAGACTCGCTGGATAAAGTAGGCGCTCGCATTCTCGGTTTCGTAACAAATGGCGTGCATTTTAACAAAAAACACGGTTATTACAACTATAAGCCCAACGCTAAACATCGGGTGATTAGCAATGGGGTGCAGTGATATTAGCGAGAAAGAAGAATCAGCGCTCTCATCACGTAAGCGTAATACGCGGGCGATTGTTTTCTCTTTTATTGGTATAGCGTTAGGGATCATATTCTATAGCGCTTTACTTATCCCGACAATCACTCAGGCTCGTGAAGTTCTATTACACGGCCGATCGAATCTCACATCAGCGTATTCATCCGCCATAAAGGGCGAGCTACAGAGCGCCCGTTTGCAATTCAAAGAAGCCAGGATCGATTTTACCGATGCTGATAAGCTGTTGAGCTCGAACACCGTGACTCCCTGTCGCTATTTTCCTGTACTTGGCAATAATATACGGACGGTCAGCTTCCTTGCTAAAGCCGGTTTTCACGTAGCCAGCGCCGGAGAGTCGCTTTCCCAAACGGCCCTCGAGGTGTCTTATGCGAATAAAGGCACTCCTATATTGAGTAACGGCCGGATTAACCTCGCTCTGCTAAATAGCATGAGTACCGGCTTCAATCGAACGTCATACCACGTGCGGGCGGCAGATACTATCTATAAAGACATTCATCACAGCATGCTGGTACCGGTTATACGCTCCGCATGTAACGAGTTTGGCGAGCAGATACCAAAGCTTAAGCGCATTACAGACACGCTAGACGGGATTGTCCCACTGGTTTCGGGGTTGCTGGGGGCGGATGGCACAAGAAGATATTTCCTGGCTGTTCAAAACAACGCTGAACTACGCGCAACAGGCGGCATAATCGGCAATTATGGTATTATCACAATCGATCACGGCAAGATTAGCCTTGAGGAGTTCGACGAGATACATAAATTGCAGCTTGACAGCTTGAAACCGGTTGTCATGCCGCAGGAATTCATGGTGCGATACGGGCGCTTTAAGTCGACTTCACTGTGGCTTAATACCAATATGAGCCCCGATTTCTCAAGAACCGGCTACATAGTCTCAAACCTTTACACCAACGCAACGGGCGTGAAAGTAGATGGGGTCATTAGCCTAGACCCGGTAGGCTTACAGTATCTACTTGTAGCACTTGGCCCGGTCACAACAACCGACGCGAATCATCATCCCTACACTATCGATGAGCACAATGTAATCGACGAGACATTGGTGAAAGCGTATGCCCAGTACGAAGACCGTCGGGACCGCAAAAGTTATTTAGCAGATGTAGCACGAGCGGTTTGGACGCGCATGTTGTCCGGAAACACCGACACGATGGGCATCATGCAGCAAATCCGCCGGGCGCTAGATGAAAAGCACATGATTGTTTACAGCAAGCATGCCCAGGAGCAGCGGTTACTAGAGCGTCTTGGCTACAGCGGTTCTTTGAAGCCAACCTCCGGGGATTATCTGCAGGTGGTTTTACAGAATCATGGTGCGAATAAGCTCGACGTCTATTTGGACCAAAAGATTGATTACCGCGTAGTACTCAATAAAGACGGCTCTGCCCGGGCAGTTGCCAGGATATCGATTGAGAACAAAGCACCGGTGAGCACGCTTTGCGATTATGTCGCCGGGGAGGGTCATGTAGTTCCCCGAGGATACGACAATACTTGGCTCAGCGTCTATGTGCCGAAAACCGCACAACTAAATAGTGCACGTGAGAATGATAGAGACTCTCAGATAGAGGTAGGCAGGGAACTCGATAAAACGGTTTTTTCACAATACGTGAAGGTAGCACCGGGTACGAGCTCGACAGTAGAATTAGTCTATACGCTACCTGATGTTGTGCGCTCCAACGCTGTTGCGCCGGGCTATCACATTGGTGTTCAGGCACAACCTGTTATAAATACGCCGATGCTTACTGTTACAATTACTGCGCCCGGAGGCTTTTCGTCGATACCTGACGGATATAAGCGGAACGGGGAAGAAGCGACATATTGCGCGCCTCTTATTAAAGATATCGAATTCGATTTCAACCTGACCGGAGCGCTTAAGGTTAAGCGCTAATGATATGGGCGATGATGCAATAGCGGTTAAACCAGAGACCGGAACGTGAAATAGTTGGGGGATTGGTTAGCACATGAGTAAAAATCGCTTACGCATAATAACAAATATTATGATGGTTCTCGGGGTCGCGCTTATTGCTATTCCCGCGATATTTTGGCTTAATGCAACCTATTATCAGTGGAACGAGACAAAGCAATGGCAATCGCTGATAAAATCAGAGAAACTCCCGGAGTCGCAAAGCAGGACACTATCCACAGGGGTAAAAGGCCAAACTGCCGATACTACCGAGAGCGTGCAGGCACAAGCCGCCGACCTGGTGGACCGAGGTCCGATTAAGCCCGGGGAAAATGTTGCCCTCCTATCGATACCTAAGATAAACCTCAAGCTTAGCGTTATCGAGGGTGAATCGTGGACAAATCTAGCCACTGGACCGGTCCGTGTCTCGAAAACAGCACGCATCGGTGATAGAGGCACGACGCTTGTTTCGGGTCATCGAACGATGTTCGGGGCACCTTTTCACGACCTGCACAAGATAGCGATTAATGATGAGTTGATTCTGTATACAAAAAAAGCCGCTTTCTCTTATGAGGTCAGCGATATAAAGCGGGTTAACCCTGATGATTGGCGTGACATAACAGAGGGGGGAAACTCGCAACTGATTCTATCAACATGCGACCCGATATATTCCGCCGCTAAACGCCTTCTGATAATCTCAAAGATGCGTTCTGTGCAACCGCTAGGGACGGTCAAATAATCCTCTGCAACAGTGACCGGTTTTAATACGAGGCTTGCTTGTTTAGATATCGAGCGCTAAACAACCGGTATTAAATAATTTCTAAGCCGATAGACTAAACAAGTAACTCTCGAAGAAATCATCGCATCTTAGAAGCATCTCAAACCGAACCCCCACTTAGTAAGAACATCGCATGCAATTAACTATCTCATAGTCGGCATGGATTATGCCGATACAAATCTCAGCATTTAAATATCTAATAGCCCAACCATAATTACGAGGGTTTATTATGGCGAAAGCATCGCAAGAATTAGCGGCGACGGGTGTTCTAACTCATGAGCACACATTCAAGGAGCCGCTTAAACACATATATAGTAGACGGATTTCGCACTCTTTAGCGACGCTGACTTTAATCATCGCCGATGCATGCATCCTGTATATTGCGCTGTCCCTTGCTTTTATCATTCGGCTCAATTTATTACCGTCGGTGTCTCCGCTTTTTGCATCGATGCCTTCACAAATGCTGCTCGATAAACTTTGGATTGTCATGTTTACATGTATATTGTGTATTGCATATGAAGGGCTTTATTCAAAACGGCTTCGTTTTTGGCAGGAAACCAGGTACCTTATCAGGGCTGTGAGCCTAGGTTTCATTCTGGTTTTGGCAGTAATATCGCTTGGTAAGCTAAGCGACACAATATCTCGCTTTGCTTTGATGATGGGATATTGTTTTACGCTGATTCTGTTGCCGCTGGGACGGCAATCCATCAGAGCTATTGTCTCACGTGTAGGCATTGGTATTGAGCACGTGATTATTCTTGGATCGGGACGTACCGGCATAGCAGTTGGGAATGCGTTGCTTGAACAAAAATACCTTGGCTATAAGATCGTGGGTTTTTTGGATGAGGACCCTTCTAAACAGCACCAGCCGGTACTCTTGAATGGTAAAGCATTCTTGGTTCTGGGAAGCTTTAGAGACACGGATAGGGTAATGGCACAGACGGGTGCCGGCCATTTGATAGTAGCCGCACCGAGTATCCCATCGAAAACTATGGTCGGCCTCATCAACCGGCTTCAGCGCGAAGCCGTATCCGTTACGGTTATCCCGAACTTACACGGCGTTCCCGTTATGGGTGTTGAAGCTGATAATGCTTTTGGCGATAAAGTGCTCTCGCTTCACTTTAGAAATAATCTGGCGAGACCACTTAACAGGTTTGTTAAGCGCACCTTCGATGTAATTGCCAGCATTGCGATTTTACTGGTGATATTGCCGATCCTAGCGCTTATCGTCATTGCGATTAAGCTTGATTCACCGGGACCTATCGCTTTTTCCCACCGGCGTGTGCGTATGCACGGTGATTTGTTTGGCTGTTATAAGTTCAGGACAATGTTCGTGAACGCACAGGAGATTCTCGATGAGCTGCTTGCCAAAGATCCCGCGCTAAAGAAAGAATGGAAGCGCGATTTTAAGCTGAAAAATGATCCCCGGACAACCCGCGTGGGCAAGTTCCTGCGCAAGACAAGTCTCGATGAGCTGCCGCAGATATTTAATGTGCTTAAGGGTGAAATGAGCCTGGTAGGACCACGCCCGATCGTTGAAAAAGAAATCGAGCGATTTGGCTATTCGATTGCGTACTATTTTATGGTAAGGCCAGGCATAACGGGCCTATGGCAAGTGAGTGGGCGCAACAACATCAGCTACGATGAACGGGTCGACCTAGAGGCATGGTACGTTCGTAACTGGTCGCTTTGGCTCGACATTACGCTCCTGATTCGAACCGTAAGTGCTGTTTTAGACAAGACAGGCGCATACTAGTCGATAAACCGGAAAGACATAGAAACATTATGCCGCTCCCCGATATCCTCATTAATCCCCTTAACGACCACAAACTTTCTTGGTGAAAGCGCTACTAGCGTAACATCTGACATAAGGTTCTACACCGGCTGACCGATATTATATGTATCATAATCGCACGATAGCAGGCTAAGGTGTAACTACTTGAAACGCGTTGTTTTAATAACAGGACATTACTGGCGATCGAAAAAGAAGGCCGGGTTTCACTGGCTTGCCGATGCATTCCACCGCCAGGGTTCGGAAGTACTTTTTCTTACGAGTCCGTTGAGTTTTTTATCAATCCTTAGGCGAGACGAACGGCTTAGGTACAATCTGTTGCGCATCCGAAATAAAATGGTAGCAGAGCAAAAAGGGCTTTGGAGCTATGTCTGGTTTACACCATGGCATCCCGCAAATCTGAGGATTGCCGGCCTAAACAAACTAAGCGCGTGTTTATTCGAGCGCTATGCGTCACTACCGTTAGGGCAAGCGGAATCCTTCTTACGTTCCGCAGACATTATTGTCCTGGAGAGCGGACCCGCGCTTATGCTTTTGCCTCGCCTTAAGCGTTTATGTCCGCAAGCACGCTTTATTTACCGGGTATCGGATGACCTCCGTTTACTAAGAAGTCATCCTGTGGTAATCCAAGCGGAAGAAGATAATGCATCGAGTTTTGACCTGATAAGCGTTCCAAATGCCAGCATGCTCAAGATATTCGAGGGCAAAGTCGCAAACGTGCAATTGCAATTGCACGGTATTAACAAGGAACTGTTCGACGAGGACTACCCAAACCCTTACGGAGAGTCGTCCGGTGTTAATGCCGTATTCGTAGGTGTCTCTCATGTCGATCTGGATTTTATCGAGCGTGCCGGCCGTCTTTTTCCTACCTGGGCTTTTCATATAATCGGTCCCATTAAGCAAGTCCCGGAAGGCCCAAATATTAAAACGTACGGCGAAATGGCTTTTGTTGACACGATTCCGTTTATTAAACATGCAGATATCGGTTTGGCTATACGCAGCTACTATCCGGGGGCGGAATCGCTAGGGGATAGCTTAAAAGTGATGCAATATTCATACTGCCGCATGCCCGTCGTCGCGCCGGAGTTCCTTTCTTCAAGTCGCAAGAATATCTTTTATTATCGTCCAGGCGACGATGACAGCATATGCCAGGTATTGGACGCGGCTGCCCAGTATGACCGCTCGCAGGTATGCCTAGATGATATCCGCTCATGGGATGAGCTGGCACACGCATTGGTGGGGAATTCGCATGCGTAAGCATTACATGCTTGACCCGTTTTGGATAATTTCCGGCCTTTTCGGTTTACAGTTAGCTCTGTGGTGGGCCTTCATGCCGGATGTCCCTACGATCTATGGAGCGGCACCGCGCTATATAAGTTTCAACGCGATACTCAATTTCTCGTTGCTTTGGATATGCTTGTTGGTAGGTGTCCTCTTAGGAAAAACCATATACCAAACGCTATGGAAAGATGAGAAACGTCAGGAAAAGATACCGCCGGCCGCCTGGATCCGGTTTTTATTCTCGCTGGCTGCATTTTCTCTGCTGCTAAGCGTTATTGGGGAGTTAATCTATATCCGTGAAGTCATTCTAAATCCGGGCATGATAAAGGAAGCGTTTGACGCGGGCAACATGGCGAATGTTGGCGTCGAGATAAAAGAGCTGCGAATCGTAGGTTTGAGCTCTCTCAATAATCTGTTTATCGTACCTGCCGCAATCTATGCCATGGTTGTGTTTCATCCGCGTATGGACCGGACGGCGGCCGGTAAGGCCAGGTTGCGCTTAATCATTATAGGAGCAGTCAGCGTTTTGCATGCACTCTTGTTTTCCGCAAGAATGTTTCCCGTATATTTTATCTCGGTCGTTTTGGCATCATACTTACTAAGTAAACCCGATACATTTCGTCTTAGCTGGCGAACGATACTAAGAACCGTGGGCATTATCGGCGTCATTATTTGGACCGGGGAACTATTGCGTGGTGGATTATGGTACGCAACTACTACCGGCTTCGGGTTATTTTCGGCCGACACTCAGAAGCATATTCTCGATCTATTGATTCAGGGGTATTTTGCCGCTGATCTAAATAACGCCTTGGTGCTACTAGGATATGATCCTAGCTATCAGTTTCTCAGTACGACACTGATGGGTGATACGATAGGCGGCTTTGTGGGTTATAGCTTGAACCCATATTGGACGAGTTCATTCGGAACAGTTAACGTTCTAGGCTTATGGTGGTTCGACTGGGGCATATTCGCTTTTGCGATGAGTTTAATCATAGGCGCCCTATTGGGTATCGCGTATAAGGTTGGCGAACGGTTCTCGGGCGATATATCTCTCGCCGCTTTAACTTTCATTATCATTTATCCGGGATTATGGTCGATTACCCGAATCAATTACTATTTCTTAACCATTTTTGTCTTACCGTTTGTTTTTTTAGCATGTGTAGGGATTGCAGTAAGCCTGTCTCGCTACCAACGCAGGGAGATCAGGCGACCGGTGATGCCGACAGACCGCATGGCTTTCAAGCGGCAACATCAACGTGCGGAATTTAGGCAAAGGAGCGGTTCATAGTATGCAAGAGATCATTATCAACGGAAGGTTTCTTTCACAATCGGTAACAGGTGTGCAAAGAGTCGCTTTGGAAGTCGTAAGAGCGCTCGATAATTTGATCGGCGCAGGAATAATTGATGCGAATTCATACTCGTTCACCCTGGCGGCGGAAAAAGACCTGAAGTATAAGACTGATTTTAAGAATATCTCAGTCAAGGTCGTCGGCCACCTTACGGGACACCTCTGGGAGCAGTTCGAGCTGCCGTTATATGCACGCGGGAAGGTGTTGGTAAGCTTATGTGGACCCGCGCCGATCATCAAAAGAAACCAACTTGCCTTGATTCATGATGCGGCACCGTACACATGCCCATCTGAGTTTTCGTTGGCTTTCAGGTCGTGGTATCAGATTATGTTTTTTAGCTTGTGCAAAAGGGCTAGACAGCTGGTGACCGTCTCAGATTTTTCAAGGAAAGAGTTATCACACTACTGCAATGTTAGCGAACAACGAGTTACGGTCGCATATCCCGGTATCGATCATTTCACGCAGCTGCAATCAGATATATCCATACTGGAAAGACACGGTCTAATCAACAAACGTTTTGTTTTAGCTGTTAGCTCACTTAGCCCGCGTAAAAACTTCCTTCGCCTCATTGATGCTGTTGAGGCTTTGGGCGACCCGGAAGTTGAACTTGTTGTGGCCGGCGGGATTAACAGCAAGGTTTTTAACAGTAACGGGTTAGAGGTAAAAGACCGGATTACGTACCTCGGCAGAGTAAGTGACATGGAGCTTAAAGCGCTTTACGAGAACGCGCACTGTTTTGCGTTCCCTTCATTGTATGAAGGTTTTGGTTTACCGCCGATTGAAGCGATGTCGTGCGGTTGTCCTGTTATCGCTGCAAACGCCGCTTCGTTGCCGGAAGTCTGTGGGGACGCAGCACTATTTTGTGACCCATACGATCCTCGCGATATTGCCGATAAGATTCAACGTTTCAAGCAGGATACGGGGCTCAGGGAGCAGCTGAAAGCAAGGGGACTTGAACGGGCTGCTTCGTTCACGTGGGATAGGTGCGGTCGCGATATTTGGTCTGTAATCGAGAAATTACTGCGCTAAACGTGCATGGCCATATGCTGTTTGCCTTCTTGTGATGGGTGGTAGAAGCACAAACGGGAAGAAAGAGTTAGGTTTATGAAAAAAGAAAAACTTAAGGTTCTGTTACTGACAGAGGCTGCCGGAAGCGGTGTAGGGCGACATATCTTAGATTTAGCGCATGGATTAGCGACCGGTGGCCATGAAGTTCATCTTATATATTCCGAATCTCGGCTAGAGGACCGCTTCTTCCAGAGAATCAAAGCGCTGGACGGGATGATTACCACAAGGGTTATCCCGATGCAGCGCTCGATCAACCCATATGCAGACTTGACGGCCTTACTTGCCATCAGAAGGTACGTCAAGGAGTATGGACCTTTCGATATCATCCATGGGCATAGCTCAAAAGCGGGGGCGTTGGTACGCCTACTGAAGATAACCGGTGCAGGCCCGGCAAAAATCGTATATACTCCTCATGCATGCGTTACTCTGTCGCCCGGTTTAAGCGGTAAACAAAGGTTCGTGTACAATCTGATTGAAAGGATCCTCGGTTCGTACCTTACAGATGCAATTATTGCCGTCTCGAATCACGAAGCTCGACATGCGATAGAACTCGGGATACCGACCAACCTGGTGAATACCGTAGTGAACGGTGTTGGTATTGGTAAGAATTCGCTGAAGCGCCGCGAGGAATATCGAAGCTCTCTCGGTGTTGCACCTGAGGATATTGTCATTGGGTTTAGCGGTCGTCTAGACTATCAAAAAGCGCCGGAGATCTTGATTCAAGCATACTGTAGGCTTGAGCCGGGCCCTACTAATATCTCCTTGGTTTTACTGGGAGACGGGCCTAAACACGGTGATCTTGAACAGCTTGTCAAAACCAGTCCGCACGCGGGAAGCATTCATATTGCCGGGTATCACCCGCTTGCATCGGACGTTCTTAGCGCTTTTGACATCTTTGTGTTGCCCAGCCGATACGAGGGACTGCCTTATGTATTACTCGAGGCTATGGCGGAAGGATTGCCGATCGTTGCAACATCGGTGGGCGGCAATAGCGAATTGGTTCGCGACAAAGTAAACGGCTTATTAGTGCCCAGAGACGCCCCGGACGACTTAAGCAAAGCGCTCGACACGCTAATACGTGATTCGGAGCTTAGGCAACGTTTCAGCAGTGTCTCACTCGAGCTCGTTGGGGCTTCATATAGTATAGAGAAGATGCTTGAGAGCACTGTTGATATTTACAACCGTTTATTAGAATCGAGAAGGGGCTAGATGCTTACAATCGTTCATTCGCCGGCATATCAGGCTGAACGTCGCTACATATTTGATGTAATATTTCGCGATTTTCTCGGGCTGGAGTACCAAACCCAAGAGGAGCAACGCGATGATATTAATATCCTGTTCGAAGGCGACCCCGAAGGCAAGGAGTTGCTTGTAGCGGAGGTTCTTTTTAAAGTGCCGGTGGGGCAGTGGCTTACGATGAGCGCTTTGCCAAAGAACCCCCTCGGTATATGGGATATCTCACGAACACCTGTCGACGCCCGGGTCACCTCACCGCGGGTGCCCGTGCTGTATGCAAACACACAGAACTCCGAACTGATTTTTGCGCAAACACCGTGCAGGCTTACTTTGGGTTTAGATATATTCGGTAGCATGTTTTTCATGCTTACGCGCTACGAAGAGGCCGTAAGGCCGGAGCGTGACTTCCACATGCGGTTTCCAGCCGTGGCAACGACCGGTTTTAGAGAACAACTTCTCTCTAGGCCTATAGTAAATGAATATCTTGAGATATTATGGTGGGCGCTCAAACAGCAGTGGCCGTGGCTGGAGCGCAAACAACGACACGCCGGAGTGCTTCTCAGTCACGATGTCGATTGGCCGATGTCGGGATCTCAGGGACCAAAGCGTGTGCTGATGTCGGCGGCCGCCGACATCATGCGGCGTAAAGAGCCCGCACTCGCATATCGTCGGCTTCGCGCCGTTCCTTACACGAGGCAGGGGAATTTCGACTACGATGTTAATAACACATTCGATTTTGTCATGCGGGTAAGTGAAGAATTCAATATCAGCAGCACTTTTTTTGTAATCGCAGGAAACACGGCCGGATTGATCGATGGTGCATATACGCTGGATGACTCCTGGATTCAAAAACTTCTGAAAAGCTTCTTCGACAGGGGCCATAAAATTGGTCTGCATACTAGCTACAACACATTTTGCGACGCGGCAATAACACGCTCCGAGTTCAAAAACCTGCTGGGTGTATGTGAAAAGCTTGGAATAAATCAACCGGTGTGGGGGTCGCGCCAGCATTTCTTACGCTGGTCGAACCCTACCACCTGGCAGAATCTTGAGAAAGCCGGTGTCGGTTACGATAGCACGCTGACGTTTGCGGAGCTACCGGGCTTCAGATGCGGCGTATGTTACGAATATCCCGTGTTTGATCTTATCGCTCGAGTACCCTTAAAGTTGCGCGAACGCCCGCTTATTGTCATGGAAGGAACGCTCTTTGATTACAAGGGGTTGTCATTTGAAAAGGCTCAGGAATCGATAGCCGGTTTCAATAGCACGTGCAGGAAATTCAACGGCGATTTTACGCTTCTGTGGCACAACAGCTCACTTATAACTCGACAACAGCAGCATTGGTATAGGAGTATTGTCGGAGAAATCAGCACATGATGTGCGCCGCATACTTTTTCTGCCCGCCATATTACCCATGTTGCCTAAAGACCGCTAGGCAACACTAAACACCCTGAAAATAGCTTATAAGCCGCAAATAATTCTGCTTAAAGACTCTTTTAGCTCCATTTAAGATGTTCATATAAATAGGAAGGTCATCCAGCGTAAATAGGAGAAAATCCGAGAATCGCGTGTTTGTCAAACGGCTGAATGCGACCATAACGACGATAGTAGATACGCTGTAAGATACCGAAGACGCAAACGCAGCACCGTTAATACCCCATTTTGGAATCAAGTAGATATAGAGGGGGACACTGACCAACATGCCGGCAATGGACGAACCCATGGCAAATTCGGGCCGTCCCCGACCGGCCAGGTCACCAACTAATACCTTGCTGACACTTAGCATGATGACGCCCGGTAATAGAATCAACAATGGCTGCACCGCGGGCAAGAATCGTGCTCCGAACAATATGGAGATTAATGGTTCACATGCGATTGCCAGCAGTATTGCTAGTATAATTATTATTGTAAGTGAATTACGAGTGACCCTCGATGTTAGCTTAGCTGTCGATTCATCATGAGCGCTATTGGATACTTTCGGGAAAAGAACGATTCCCAATGCGCCGGGAATCATCCATAATCTTTCGACAACACCCGTTGCTATTGCATAATATCCGACAGATGTTGTGGTTAATAACATCGCAGCGAAGATCATGTCCAATCTATAGTTTAGATATTGTGTAATGTTTGCGATGTAGAGGCGGCTTCCGTAACTGGTCGACTTTTTGAGATAATTCTTGCTCAGTACGAATTTAAACTCCGTGGTTGTATAGACTAAAATCATAGAAAGAATAGCTGCTGTGCCGATGGCCAGCAGATAGGAGTAGACCGCCGCAGACAATGAATGGGTCGCCAACAATACTAAGATAACTATAGCTATGAGTTGCACGATGCCTTGCGAAACGACCGCTAGATTATATTTTACGAAGTCTGATTTTCCAAGCAATATATTGACAAAGAAGTTTTGGAGCAAGATTAAAGGAACGGCAATCAAAATAAGCTCAAAATAGTGAACGCTCACATTTATATGGCTAAGGAAATTTTGAAAGAAGCCGGTCGAGAATAAGCCAAAGCAAATCAGCACTACAACAACACTAATTATTATGGCCATTACTAATGAATTGGCAGCGATATCCTTATGCGCGAACTGTTTATTGGCGGTGAAGTACGTATTTGATTCTTCCAATCCAAGTGAGCTTATTCTCAAAATAATAAACGGAATAAGAGTCAAGATAGCGTATTCCCCTCGGGCTGTAGGGCCGAGAATTCTGGCAAGCAGTATCGTTATCAGTAGGCTTGTGATAAAAAGCGAGGCTTGGCCCGCAATCGTTATCACACCATTTTTTTTGACGCTAGCCAAAACTTTCCTCCTGTAAACCGCAATTACTTGAAAAACTTACGTTTCTTCGCAGCAAAGACCTCGTGGTAGATACTATTAAGCTCTTCGCCGATTACTTCAGTGCTGAATTTAGACCTCACATAGTCGGAAATATCGTTCTTTTTATATGAATCGCTGTTGTCGAGCATATGCTCGATGGCGTCTGCCAGCTCCGCAATATTACCCGGCTCAACTAATATACCTGCATGTTCCGGCACTAACGATGGTACTGCGCCGACTCGTGATGCAACAATTGGGGTATCGCAGGCCATTGCCTCAATCAATACGCAGGATAGGGTTTCATATAGACTGGACAGCATTATAAAGTCGCTTTTTTGCATATACTCGGCGATTGTTGGTTTTGGTTGTGCGCCGTGAAATTTTACGCAGTCTTCTAGTCCGAGGGATGATGAAAGCTCTTCATATTCAGCTCTTTTTTCGCCATCGCCAAATATGTTCAGGACAAAATCATTTCTTTTCGACTTTAAGAGTTTAATGGCTTCGAGTGCGTAGGGAATCCCTTTAACCGGTACTTGTTCGGCGACCATTAGTATTTGCTTAACGGACGTTGTGCTGTTCGGCTCGCAGTCAGGATTAGGCTTAAACAAGTCGGTATCGACTACGTTTGGTACAATTCTGAAGTTGCCCCTTACGCCATAGCTCTCGATGCTCTGCTGCAGAACACTGCTAACGGGGAGAATCATATCCACATGGTTAAATGCGAATTTGGCTTTCGCTATGTCCAGTCTTCCTAAAGTTCCTCGTGCAAACCCCGAAAAATGTTCGGTAATTACTACTTTAGTCCCGGTCAGCTTTCCAAACAGAACAGAGGGGACTCCGGCCGCGAAAATGTTAGCATGTATAATATCCGGCTTGAATCCATCTTTTCTTATTTTGAATATATAGCGTAGCGAGTTAAGAAAGCTCGAGCTTGCGGTTAATTTGGATATCGAAAAAGCTCTATGAGTCAGCCTGATCGTTTTAATATTATCCTCTATGCGTATATCGACATCGAACAAGCCATTAACCTCGGGCGACTTATCTCCAATAGATAAGACAACCACATTATTGTGTAAGGCTGCTGCTTTCGCATGCTCTTTAACGAAGAGCGCGCTGATAGGAACTTGATCGTTTGGATACCACGATGTTACGAATAAAATATTCAAACGGTTCGGCATTTAAATAGACCTTTCAAGAGTTTTTCCAGCTTTTATATCTAGCCATAACATGCAAGCCTCTTAATTATTTAATATCGGTAAGATTGCCGGCTTCTGTATTGGTTTGTCCTGATAATAGAGGAAATATGGGCGATCGTTGATTGTCAGATCTTTTCTGAGTCGGACCTAATGTCCTCAAATGATTACAACCGATTGCCGATGAATATAGATATCGGTTGCAATTGGAACGGAGTTGCGTAAGCCAGGATGGATATGAACAAACTCAGAATCGGTTTATTGCTGGATAGCTATGATACGCCTGCCTGGGTATACCAAGTTATAAAGAACATTAAAGGCAGCGCCTATGCACGTATCGATCTCGTTGTTATCAAAAACAGTTTACGGGATAAGCCGAATGCTGCAAGAATTAATGGCGTTACAAGCTTGCTGGCAAGGAAGAGTCTCGAATTAATCTATAAAAAATTGATAGAGCGAAAATACTTTATAGCTAACGCAAACAAAAAGGAGAATTGCGAGCAGCTTTTGGCGGGAGCACCGACACTAAATGTAAATGTGGAGCGGAAAGAGTCATCAAACTATTTCTGCCATGAAGACATAGAGCAAGTAAAGAGCCACAATATCGACATTCTGGTCAACCTCGGATTCGGTGCGCTTAATGGGTGCATTCTAAATGCCGCAAGGTACGGCGTTTGGTCTTATCACCATGGCGATAATTGCATTAACAGGGGAGGTCCTCCCGGCTTTTGGGAAAGCATGGAGAACTGGCCTGAGACCGGTTCCGTTCTGCAAATATTGACGGATGATCCGGATAATAGCAAAGTGTTATGCAGGTCGTTCTCGTGCACTTTCAATATGTCGGTGACCGATACTATCAATAATTGCTTCTGGAAGTCTCCGTCGTTTATTACAAGAAAAATAAAAGAACTACATGAAATTGGCGAAGAAGCGTTTTTCACCAAAGTTGATTATGACAACAGACATCCGTTGCTATATTCGGAGAGACTATATACGGATCCCACAAATTATGAACTCGTCAAACTCGTACTTAGAAAATTAAAAGAAAGAGCGAGATCATTCTGCGAAAACAGACTTTTCACACAACATTGGATATTAATGTTCGATCTGAAAGAGGGATTCTCGTCGTCCTTATACAGATACAAAAAAATCATTCCGCCCAAAGACAGATTTTGGGCGGACCCGCACGTTATCTACAAAGACAACAAATATTATATATACGTTGAAGAGTATCCGTATAGCACACGAAAAGGACACATCTCGTTGATTGTTATGGATGACAATGGCAACTACGGGGAACCGGAAATTGTGCTAGAAAAGCCCTACCATCTTTCTTACCCGTTTGTGTTCGAGCATGAAAACGACTATTATATGATTCCTGAATCATCTGCAAACAGAACAGTGGAATTGTATAAATGCACTAAGTTTCCCGATAAATGGGAATTTCAAATGAATCTCATGGAAGACATCTGGGCCGCCGACGCTACGCTTTACTATCACAAAAACAAGTGGTGGATGTTTGCAAACGTTGTCGAAACCGACGGCGCTTCCTCGTGGGATGAACTGTTTTTGTTCTATGCCGATGATTTATTTAGCAACGAGTGGCAATCCCATCCGCTAAACCCCATCATATCGGATTGCAAAACCTCACGCCCCGCAGGGAAGCTGTTTCTTAATAACGGATCGCTCTATCGAGTTTCGCAAAATAACAGCACTAGATATGGTTATGGAATCAATATTCACGAGATAACGGCACTTGACGAAAACACCTACGACGAAGTGCTTGTTTCTAGCGCAAAACCTAACTGGGATAAGAACATTACTCGCATACATACGTTCAATCGCGTGAATTCTCTTCATATAATCGATGCTTATTATAGACGGCGCAAATGGCATAGATATTAAGATAAAAAGCACGAAGAAGCAGGTGAGCGCGAATCTCACGCATGAAAGCAAACCGGAACGGCAGCCTTTCTTACTAAGGTATCGAAGTGTATAATATCGGTTATTATGTAGTATGTTTGAAAAGTTGGTTGACGCACTGTTTTCTAAATAAAGGTAAGTTTCATATTAATATTGCCGGGGTCTTAAGGATGGAAGGCGTTGGACGGAAACACACCAGATATGCAACCGAACAAAGCAATATTATTCACATTTGATTATGAAATGTTTCTCCTAAGGCTGGGTACGCTTGAGAATTGCATCATAAAACCGGTGGATGAGCTACTTAAATGTTGCGATTCTTTTGGCATCAAAAGCACTTATTTCGTCGATGCACTTTACTATATGCGCTTGCTTGAAAGCAATGAGACGGCTGAAGAAGCAAAACTCCTAAAGGACCAGTTGCAGCGCCTTGTCTCAACAGGAAACAGGATCGAGCTACATCTTCATCCTCAATGGCTTGATGCGAAGCGAAACGGCAAAGAGTGGGAATTTCCGACATTCAGGTATTACCGTTTGCACGACTTACCCGACGAGAAGGTCACGGATTTGTTTGTAAGCTGCGTCGAGCTTTTGCATTCTACTGCGCGTGAAGTCGACCCGGTTTACACGGTCATAGCATTTAGGGCAGGTGGCCAGTGTGTCCAACCATTTGAAAAGCTTAAGCAAGGTTTTATTAAGAGTGGCATTAAGGTTGACAGTACTGTCGCAAAGGGGCTTAAGCGCAACGACGGTACGCATAGCTATGACTTTATGGATGCACCCGATTCAGCCATATATCGGTTCTTAGATGATCCGGCAATCGAGGATAAGAACGGACCGTTTTTTGAGATTCCTATATCATCGTATATCCCAAGTTTTATTAGTAAAATCACCGGAACGGTAACAAGGCTCCTACATAAAGACCAGTTTGCCATATTTGGTGATGGATTTGGTATTCCAGCTCACGATTCGGCGTTGAAGAGGCTTACGTCGCTGCATTATCCCTGCACATTAGATAAAATTGTGCCATCGAAACTCACGTCGATGGTGCGGCAAATCGACCAGCCAATCATTACCCTAATGTCACACCCCAAGTTGTTGACTCCTTTTTCACTTACCGCATTAAGAAGACTACACTCGCAAAATCACCGCTTCTTGACCATCAACGAAGTGCTGGAAGAGAGCGAACAGTAAACCCGCGGTAATCTATAGAAGCCGCACTTGGTATTCAAGCGCATACAAGAAGACATCTGCGATATCAGCTAATTATCTATGACAGCGTTAAACATGGCAGTCTTGCGGTAAAAACTATAGAAAGCACATCACTTCTAAACGAGTCTGCGCCAAGCATGCAAATGAAATGCACCGATACGGTAAAACTTACGACTAGCATTAATGCGAAAGTCTGATTCCACACCGCGATTGGGTAAAAGGGTGATGACAGCAACTGTTGCGATAAAGACGGGTCACGATGGAACTGATAGATAATGGCGATGCAAAACACAATACTCCCGTGCGAACCAAGCCTTTTGCCACTTGGCCGCATTTCGATGAAGAGACTCTGGAAGCGGCAAGAAGGGTACTTCAATCCGGCAAGGTTAATTACTGGACCGGAAAAGAAGGGCGGCTTTTTGAGCAGGAATTCGCATCGTATACCTCGTGCAAGTATGCAATCGCTTTAGCAAACGGCACAGTTGCACTTGAATTAGCGCTCTATGCGCTCGGTATCGGCCCTGGCGATGAAGTAATCGTAACACCCCGGACATTTATCGCTTCGGCAAGCGCCGCCGTCATGCGCGGAGCAACCCCGGTAATGGCCGATGTCGATCGCGACAGCCAGAATATCACTGCGGATACGATAGAAAAAGTCATTACCGAGAAAACCAGGGCCATCATTGCGGTGCACCTCGCGGGTTGGCCGTGTGATATGGACCCGATCGTCAGCCTCGCTAAAAAACACGACATTTATGTTATCGAAGACTGCGCGCAGGCACACGGCGCAACATATAAAGGCCGGCCGGTAGGCTCGTTCGGCGATGTCGCCGCATTTTCGTTCTGCCAGGATAAGATCATGTCAACCGGCGGCGAGGGCGGCATGCTCACGACAAACAACGAGGATATATGGCGTAAAGCCTGGGAGTATAAAGATCACGGCAAATGCTATGATGCCGCGTACAACCGGGAACACCCCACCGGGTTCCGGTGGGTACATGAATCGTTCGGTACGAATTGGCGCCTTACCGAAATGCAGTCGGCCATCGGCCGCGTAATTCTCAGGAAGCTCCCCGAATGGGTCGAGGCCAGGCGCTGCAATGCAACCATATTAAGCGAAGGGCTCAAAGATATCCCCGGCCTTAGATTGACGGTTCCGCCTGCCGGCATCGAACACGCTTACTATAAGTATTACGTCTTTGTTCGCCCGGAGGCCCTAAAACCCAAGTGGAGCAGAGACCGAATAATGATGGAAATCGCCGGTGAAGGAATCCCGTGCCAGACCGGAAGCTGTTCGGAAATCTACCTTGAGAAGGCATTTGACGGCATGCGACCGCCAATGCGACTTCCCGTAGCCCGGGAGCTCGGCGAAACAAGCTTGATGTTTCTCGTTCACCCCACGCTTACCGATAGCGATATGAAAGACACCTGCAATGCCGTGCGAAAGGTTTTAGCGGTAGCTACTCGGTAGCATTCATGCTATTAATGGTCTATGCATAATATTTTCACCTGCAGTTCAAAGCAGAATATCTGGCGCTGGCTGCTGCTTGTAGTGTGCCTTGCAACCATCTGGTATTTCTCAAATCAAACATTCAAGCAGCAAGATTTGCGCCCAAAAATTCGCGAATATACCGGTCTTGTTCATATCGTGCAAGCGATGCCGCGAATACATTTTGATTACGACGGCAATCATAAACCGACAGATAACCGCAAAGACCCCGTAAATTTCATCCATTTCTGGATAAGAAAAGGGGCGCACGTTATCATGTACGGTATCCTCGGTTTGTCGTTACTCCTTGTGCTCGGTCGATATATTAGAACAGAGCGCACGCGCTATCTTGCTGCCGGTTTCGGTGTAACGCTGGTTGCCGGATTTGATGAGTTCAACCAAACGTTTGTAGGGGATAGAACCGGAATGTTCAGGGACGTACTGGTCGATCTGGCTGGGTTTATCTTGTTTGCTCTGGCATTCTACCTGGCCAAAAGGTTCATCATTTTGCGCAAGACGAAACCCTCAGCTCAAGGCCTTGTGCCTGCGTCTAATACGTAAAGCAAACCCGAAATATATATTAACTCCAACCACATACTGAGTAGTTCCACTACCCGTAAACCTGGATTATCTAGCTTTGACTTTAGCTTTAAGTGATTCTGTGTAGCTGGAAAATAATTGAAATATAGTGCTCGTGGTGCTACCATAACTATAGTAAGCGCATGGCGAATTTGTTAGACTATCGAAACGGAGCACACTGGTGGGGGAACATAGAAAAAGGATAGCACTCGGGCAACAACCGGTTATACTGTATCTTGCTCTCGCCGTTCTAGCTATTATGGTATTCGCAAAGCTAGTGATGACCAATCATCTGTCTTCCAGTCCGACGATCACGCAAGTGAGCGATAAACCGCAGATCAATGTTGAAAAGGTGCTGGGGGTTAACGTGGGCGTGACTAAAGATGTGTGGTATGCTAAGAAACCTACAGTGTACCGAGCACGGGTACGCAGCCAAGAAGCCTCGAGTTTCCCCAATAATCAACTGGCCGCACTCGACTTCGGAAAAATGGCGACTGGTACTTCGAGCGATCTGCGTCGCGTGATTAGTATACGGAATCTAATCAACCAGTATATCGGTCTTACAGTGCGCTTCGATGGCACAATTGCACCGTTTATTGGCTCGGCGTATCTGAGCCAGGGAACAGGGAAAGAACGGTTCAGTGTGGTGAATTTTCCTCTAGAGCGCGAGCGCGGTGTGTGGCTAAACCTATCTCTTGATATTCCAATCGGGACCAAACCCGGCACCTATAGCGGTACTATGATCCTCGAATCTATGGGCGGCTTCCTGCAGCGCTCAGTACCCCTCGAAATCGATATTATTCCGTCTAAAGAGTAAAAAAAACAAACCGATGTAGTTTCGGTTTGTTTTAATAAGTTTCGTATTACTTATCGGCCCGCATGCAACAGACAATCGTTCGTTATTACTGCGCCTTAAGCAACCCGGCACTTTGCAGATAAACCAAAATAAACCGATATATACATCGGTTTATTAGATTACATTAAGATGTAGAGCAGACAGCCGCTATTAGCTGGCTATTGCGTTGAACTTCTTGGTCAAGCGCGACTTTTTGTTTGCTGCGTTGTTTTTGTGAATGATGCCTTTCTCGGCCGCTTTGTCGAGGTTCTTCACAGCGGTGTTGAGAGCAGCTTCCGCAGCTGTACGATCACCGGCAGCTACTGCGGTGTTGAACTTAGTGATGTACGTCTTAAGCGCCGACCTTGAACTCTTGTTACGATCATGTTGGCGTGCAGCGACTTTGATGCGCTTGATCTGCGACTTTATATTTGCCAAAGTTATCCTCCTTCATGTAAAACACAAGAATTTTATCACATAGACGCACGTACTGCAATACATATTAGTCATGTGCTCGCCTATACGGCGCCTCACTAATTATTCCCGCACCTATGCTATAATCTTTAGGACCATTTTAAAACACCAGATGCGATAAAAAGATTAGGATTACGGCATGCAAAACGAAGATGCTATAGCGGCCGCCAAAGGACAAACCGTAGCGCAAAACAAAACAGACAAGGCACCGTCTCTAGCAAAGTCTACGGCCAAGATGTCGGTCGCAACGACATTTAGCCGACTGACCGGCTTCATGCGCAATATGGCTTTGGCGTTTGCTCTTGGCGGTGCCGTCCTCAGCGATACCTTTTTTACCGCAAACGTCATGCCGAATATCATTTTCGAGCTTCTGATGGGCGGTGTTCTCGGCTCGGTCATTATCCCTGTATATGTGCAGTATCTGCAGGACAAAAGTGATGACGAGACCCGTTTCATGATCAGCAACCTCACCAACATAATCTTTATCTTGGCCGCAGCGCTAAGCCTCATCGGGGCGATTTTCTCGCCGTTTTTTGTGCATTTAATGACCCTGCGCGAGCCGGCAAGAGAGACGCCGCTTATGATCATGTTCTTCAGGGTGTTCGCGTTTCAGATCATGTTTTATGCGATCACCGCAGTCTTTAGCGGTGTGTTAAACTCGCACCGTAAGTTCACAATGCCGATGGCGGCGCCGATCCTGAACAACCTTGTGGTTATTGCGACCGTGTTTGGTCTCTACTTACCGCTGGTCGGCAGCAACCCGGATCTCGCGTTGCTGCTGCTTGCAATCGGCACGACAACGGGCGTTATCGCAATGGCCCTCGTGCAAATACCATCTGTTATCAAAGCAGGGCTTCCGTTTCGACCGGCGCTTAATTTTCGCCATCCTGCGGTAAAACAGGTAGCGAAATTGGGTTTGCCGATGCTCGGGTTCGCGGCGACGGTGCAGCTCAACAATTACATCATCTATATGCTCCTGCAATCGTATACGAGCGGCGCGACCGGATATATGCAGGCGCTCGCATTTTTCCAGCTCCCGTACGCAATCTTCGCCGTTTCAATCACCACGGCAATCTTTCCGGAACTCTCACGTTTTGCGAACAGCAACGACTTTACGAGTTTCAAGCGCACGCTGTCGATGGGCCTGCGATCGACCTCGTTTATCGTAATCCCATCGGCTGTGTATCTCGCGATTATGGCCCAGCCGATTATCGCGCTTACGCTGCAACATGGAAAATTCGATGCCAGCGCTACGGCTACTACGGCCTCGATGTTGACCGCTTTTGCATTTGCATTGCTCTCATTCTCACTTTACAATATGCTGACCAGGATTTATTATTCTCTGCAGGATACAAAAACGCCTCTTATCATAGGCGCCATCAGCGTCCCGATGCAGGTGGCGTTCAACTTCCTGTTTGTTGGATGGCTCGGCGCGAGCGGTTTGCCGCTTTCGTACGCGCTTGCGCTTACATTCGCCGTCGTCGCTCAACTCTACGTGCTTAGACACAAGATCGGTACAATCGGCGCGCGCGCGATTCTTACAGCTATGGGGAAACACATTGTTGCTGCGATACCGACAGGTTTTGTAATCTTCCTGGTTTATGACGGTATCGGCGGCTTGGGTATGCCGCAATTTATAACGTGGTTGCTCGAAATAGTTCTAGCTGCCGGCCTGGGAGGCGTAACATATTTAGGAGTAGCTCTTTTGCTCGGGGTAAAAGAGGTCGATTTTATTAGAAAGATATCGCGAAGAGTTCTTCGTGCAAGGGTGAATCCAACGTAAGATGCAAGAATATATAAGAAATTTTAGTATTATCGCACACATAGACCACGGCAAATCAACGCTGGCCGATAGGTTGCTTGAGGCTACGAATACGCTGACTGAACGCGAGATGACCAACCAGGTCCTCGATTCGATGGACCTCGAGCGCGAGCGCGGCATTACCATTAAGGCCCGGGCGGTTCGCATCAACTACAAGGCCAAAGACGGCAATGAGTATATCCTAAACCTTATCGATACTCCCGGTCACGTCGACTTTACCTATGAGGTGTCGCGAAGCCTCGCCGCGTGCGAAGGTGCGCTGCTTGTTGTCGACGCCGCTCAAGGGGTCGAAGCGCAAACGCTGGCCAATACATTTTTAGCGCTTGAAAACGATTTAGAGATCGTTCCGGTTATTAATAAGATAGACCTGCCGAGCGCCGATCCCGATCGTGCCGCTAAAGAGATTGAGGAAAGCCTCGCAATCAATGCGCACGATGCACTGCGCGTGAGCGCCAAGACGGGCGAGGGGACGATTGATGTTCTCGAAGCCATCGTCAAGAACATCCCGGCGCCGAAAGGCGACCCGGATGCGCCGCTTAAAGCGCTTATCTTCGACTCGTTCTTCGATGCATACCGCGGTGTAATCGTCTTTATTAGGGTCGTCGACGGTTCGATCAGGAAGGGCGACAAAATCAAAATGATGGCGACCGGCCGTGTGGCCGAGGTTGAAGAGATCGGTGTGCTGCGCCCAGAGATGGATCGTGTAAACGGGCTTTCGGCGGGCGAGGTCGGCTACCTGATCGCGGGTGTTAAAGATGTGCGTGACAGTAAAGTCGGCGATACGATTACCAACGCCAAACACGGCGCAACCGAGCAGCTTCCGGGTTACCGAGAGGTAAAGCCGATGGTCTTTTGCGGTCTCTATCCGGTTGACGGCAGTCAATACGAAGATCTGCGGGATGCCTTGGCAAAACTACAGATCAATGACCCGGCCATGGTTTATGAACCCGAAACGTCATCAGCGCTCGGGTTCGGTTTCCGCTGCGGTTTTCTCGGCCTTTTGCACATGGAAATTATTAAAGAGCGCCTCGAGCGTGAATATAATCTCGAGCTTGTCGCAACTGCGCCGAGCGTCGCCTACCGGGTTACGAAAACCAACGGGGAGCGGACAATAATTCGCAATCCGTCCGAGATGCCCGACCCGCATATAATCGAGCTCATGGAAGAGCCGTTTGTCTCAGCGGTCGTGCTTACGCCGAACGATTATGTCGGTACGATCATGGAACTCTGCCAGGACAGGCGCGGCGAATTCAAAAATATGCAGTATCTCAGTGAGACACGCGTTGAACTACAGTACGACCTGCCGCTCGGCGAGATTTTACTCGACTTTTTCAACCAGCTCAAGAGCCGTACGCGCGGTTATGCATCGCTCGATTACGATCACAGGGGTTACAAGGCAACCGAGCTGGTTAAGCTCGATATCATGCTGGGTGGCACACCGGTCGACGCGTTCTCGTCGATCGTGCCGAAAGACAAAGCCTACAATCGCGGCCGCGAGCTGGTTAACAGGCTGCGCGAGATCATCCCGAAACAGATGTTTGAAGTCGCCATTCAGGCGGCGATTGGAAGTAAGGTTATCGCCCGCGAAACAGTGCGGGCTAAGCGCAAAGACGTCCTGGCAAAGTGCTACGGCGGCGACATCTCCAGAAAGCGTAAACTTCTGGAGAAGCAAAAAGAAGGCAAGCGCCGCATGAAGACGGTCGGCCGCGTAGAAGTGCCCCAAGAAGCCTTCATGCAGGTATTGAAGGTAGAAGAAAAGTAGAAAAAGAGCTAAGCACCATCTGTATCTGCAGCGTTTGCAGTATTATCGGTATCGCCGTCGATCTCGCTCATTAATCTGCGTTGGTTGCTTTTCTGCGCATAAATCATAAAGACGATGAGACCGGCTACAAGCATGACCAGGATGCTTGTAGCGGTTGATGGACCGCTTGGTTGTGCACCTTGCGGCGATTGCTGTTGAGAGCCTGGTTGCGACTGCTGCGCGTTCTCTGAAGGGCCCTTTACCGGCCGCCTATACGTTACCCTATAGGTTTGCGTTTTACCGACGGGTAGATTTATGGGGGCGGTTTCATAAAATTTAGAGCCGTCAGACGAAGTATTAACCGTGGCAGCAGGCGGCATCATTTTGATATCGGACGCCTGTGACGGTTCGCGGAATTCAAAGATCGTTTGGTTGGCCGGGTACTGCTGTGTCCAGATAAAATTGAGCGCCCTGTCGTTTCCGTTGATTTGGAGGGCCGACCACGTGGTTTCAACCTGTCCGGTCCTGCTTTTGGTAAGCGCAAACGTTACTTCATCGTAGGTGCCTTTGTGGACGACTGTGGGTTGGGCTTGAATATCTTGTGATACCTGCCCCAGCATCTCGCCGGCCCAGTTAACAGTTGCGCCTTCCGGCATTGCTATTTTTACCTCTATAGGGAGGGGGGTAGTTTGCGGGTACACTACCGTTTCCAGAAGCGATACCTGCCCGGTCTGATATTCAGGCCAAGCTCTGAGGTAGAATTTATCCGGTACGGGGGCGGCAAAAGCCAGCGGTTGTAGAGCTATAGCGCCAATCAGCAGTGCAAAGGAAAAGACCAGCAGCTTCTTTATCACGATTATTCCTCCATGCATTGTTTTACAAAGCAGTGCGCCGCAACAACGATGAGTTCGGCTTGATTACCCATACAGTAGCATATTTTATGCGGCATTACTACGGAGGATAGTAGCGTTTTGCGGTAGGCTGTCCGGCAGCCTACCGGCATCCTTTACATTGACATCCGCCTGGACGAAGTATAAGTTTTAATTCAGGACTAATTTAGTCCTGAATTAAACGCGGGCAGGCTGCGGCGCACTCGAAGGCTTAGGTAAACCGCCTGGAAGCTAGGAGAAGCATGCAGGTTACAAAAAAGCTCGAATACGCGATATTAAGTACGCTTTACCTTGCGAAGCGTGGGTACGTCTGTGAGATCGGTGAGATAGCGACAGCGCAGAAGATCTCCGTCACATTTGTCGCGAAGATTCTACAATATCTCGTAAAAGCAGGGATTCTGACGTCCCGGCGGGGGCCGAGCGGCGGGTTTTCACTTGCTAGAGCCTCACACGAAATTAGTCTTTTCGATATCGCGCAAGCCGTTGATGAAAGCGTTATAATAGGTGATTGTCTTGAGAACGGGGCGAGTTGCGTTGCGACGAATTGTGCGCTCCAGCCGGTATGGAGCGATATTCAGCAATTTATCAGCGCTAAACTTAGCGAAACGAGTTTAGCTGATTTAGTCGCCGGTGCCGCTGAAAATTCGGAGCCGGCACCGCAGGATGAATCTGCCGATAAAAACGGGAGCCGCGGCACGAGAGGCGCTGTCCCGCGCAATATCATAATATTTTGCGATTTTGACGGTACGATCAGCACAAAAGATGTTTCCGATTCCATTTTCACCAAATGGCTGGGCACAAGATGGGCGGATATCGACCGCGAGTATCACAACGGTTCCATGTCGATGGTTGAGCTCTACCGGCGGTGTTGGGCGCTCGTAGACGCGAGCGAGGGTGAGATTTTAGAATTTGTCGATGCCGTAGGAATCGATCCGCACTTCGCCGAGTTTGTACAGGCGAGCCGGCAGGCGGGCATACCGGTATATTTAGTGAGTGACGGGTTTGACTACTACATCGAGCGCATAATGGACCGCCACGGGTTGTCACATCTTGCGCACCACTCCAACCACCTGCGTTTTGATAACGGCGTTATGGTAATCGAGTTTAACAACCAGCATCCTGAATGCGATCGTTGTGCAAATTGTAAAAAGTCGGTTATAGATGCCAAGCGCGAGGGCGCCGATTTCGTGATCTATATAGGGGATGGCAACTCCGACAGGTGTGCGGCCGAGCATGCGGATCTGGTATTTGCAAAACACAGGCTGCGCGAGCACTGTGATGAACAAGGGATTCCGTATATCCCATACCAGAATTTTAACGAGGTAATGGATTATTTAAAGCAACAAGGTTTACTATGAATAATAAAGCACGACTGATTGAACAACTAAAAAGCGTTCCGACCGAGCCTGGCGTATATATCTATCGAGATGCCGACGAAAAGGTGATTTACGTCGGTAAAGCGAAATCCTTGCGCTCGCGCATGCGTTCGTATTTTCAAAACGGCGACTTAACGCCGAAGACAAAAGCGCTCGTCGAGCGGATTATCGATTTTGAGTTTTATGTAACGACGAGCGAGCTAGAAGCGCTGGTGCTTGAGTGCAATCTCATAAAGAAGTACCGTCCCGCATTTAACGTGTCGTATCGCGACGATAAGAGCTACCCGTATATCGCAATTACCTGGAGAGATGATTATCCGCGGGTTATGATTACCCGGGAACCGCATCGTAAGGGGACAAAATACTACGGGCCGTACACGAGCGTAAGTGCCGTACGGGAGACGTTTGATACGCTTCGCAAGATATTTCCGTTTCGCACGTGTAAGCGCTCGAAAGCAGGTAAGACGACCGGCACACCGTGTTTGAATTACCATATCAAGCGGTGTTTAGGCCCTTGTATTGACGCAATCTCAAAACAGGAGTACTGGGCAATGATAGGCGAAGTGGAATTGTTCCTGGAAGGCAAACCCGAGATTGTCATCAGTGAGCTGGAAGAAGAAATGAGCGCGGCCTCGGAGAATCTTGAGTTCGAACGTGCCGCCCGCGTGCGTGACCGCCTTGAGGCAGCCTTGCTGGTGTTGCAGAAACAGAGGATTGTTAGTGAGACGGGCGAAGATTTCGACGTCGTCGGTTTGAGCTTCGATGGCTCTTTGGGATGTGCCAACTTATCGATTGTTCGTGACGGCAAGCTTATCGGTAGTGAGAACTTTATCATGGATAAAGGCGAGACCGGGGAAGACGTGCTTAGCGCATTTATGAAGCATCACTATATGAGCGCAACGTCGATCCCGTCACAAGTACTTCTGCCTTTCGAGATAGAGGAGATGAATGTTATCGAGAAATGGCTTAGCACTCAGCGCGGTACAAAGGTTGCGGTTAAGGTACCGCAGCGGGGAGACAAGCGCGAGCTTATCGATATGGCGTCCGCTAACGCACAGCACGCGCTAATAATGTCGGTAGTTCGCCATTCATGGCAAAAGGAAGCTTCCGCACGGGTGCTCCAATCGCTCGCTGACGCACTTGGCTTAGTTGAGCCCCCGGAGCGAATCGAGTGCTTTGATATATCGACAATTCAAGGGAGCAACTCAGTAGGTTCGATGGTCGTATTTGAGCACGGCCGGGCGGCAAAGGGCGATTACCGGAAATTTAAGATAGACTATGATGTAAGCATCAATGATTTTGCGATGATGCAAGAGGTTATCCAACGGCGGTTCGGTCATTATAACGACCAGTTCGACCCGTCATTTGCCAGCGAGCCCGACCTCGTTATTGTCGACGGGGGCAAACCGCAGCTTACCGCGGCGCTTACGGTCATGCAGGAGCTCGGCTTTGAATACATTCCGGTTGTGGGTTTAGCAAAACGGGAAGAAGAGATATTTGTGCCGGGCGAAGCCGAGTCGATTAAGCTCGACAGGAGCTCGGACGCATTGCAGCTCATGCAAAGGATACGCGATGAAGCGCATAGATTCGCGGTAACATATCACCGGAAGCTTCGCGGAAAGGCGATGGTCGAATCGACGCTCGACAAGATTCCGGGCATTGGTGACGGTAGGAAACGCCTTCTGGTCAAGCATTTTGGCTCACCGGGCGCTATCGCCGATGCAAGCCTTGAAGAACTAAAGAATGTGCCGGGGCTACCAAGTATTATTGCCGAACGCGTGCATAGGCATTTTCAACAAACTGGGGGATTAAACTAATGTGGTTTAATACGTATGCGACCGAATGGGGAACAGGCGCTATTATAATGAGCGACAACGGGCTTGCCGGGCTCATCTTTCCGCAGCAATCCGAGGAGGCGCTTGAACAGGAAATTGAGCGTAAGTTCGGTGCATGTGCCTACGATGAAACAATAGGGGATGACCTAATCTCAACCATAGGTAGATACTTGTCCGGAGAGCCGGTGCAATTCGCTTACCAGGTTGATTACGGCAATGCAACTGAGTTTGAGCGCACCGTGTATAATAACCTTAAAGCTATACCTTATGGAAAGATGACGACATATGCCGGGCTGGCATCGCTGTGCGGTCGACCAAAAGCGGCGCGAGCGGTAGGCAACGCGATGGCTAAAAACCCGGTTCCGATTGTAGTACCGTGCCACCGGGTGTTAAAGAGCGACGGCAGCGTCGGCGGTTGGAGCGGAAAGCGCGGCTGGAAAGAGAGACTGCTGTCATTGGAAGGCATAGGTGTGGAATAATGACTCACGAGATATAGCCGATCGAAAATATCTCGCAGAAGCACGAGGAAACCATCAAGATTGCGAACCGCACGACGAAGATATAGATAGGATAGATAATTTACTAGAGAGCTAGAGAGGCGAGAGGTAGTGGATCCGAACGTAGAATTTGCCGTAATAACAGGTTTATCGGGCGCGGGCAAATCAGAAGCAATCAAATGCTTTGAAGACATGGGATTTTTCTGTATTGATAATTTGCCGCCGTCGCTTATCCCAAAGATGGCGGAACTCTGTACGCTGCCCGGCAGTAAAGTGAAACAGGTTGCCGTTGTGTGCGACGCACGCGGAGGCGAGTTTTTTGACGACCTGTTCGAAGAGCTATTAAAGCTGAAAACGCTTGGGATCAAGTACCAGATCGTTTTTCTCGAAGCATCCGGTGAAGTGCTGGTTAAGCGGTTTAAAGAAACCCGCCGGCGTCACCCGCTTTCAGAAGAGGGCGCCATTATCGACGGCATTAAGCGCGAACGCGAAATGATGGGCCAGCTTCGTGGCCAAGCCAATCTCATAATCGACACAAGCGATCTTGCGCCTTTTGAGTTAAAAGATAAGATACGCACAACCATCCTCAAGAAAGACAAGCAAAAGAAAGGCGTCATGATTACCGTCATGTCGTTTGGGTACAAATTCGGCATGCCGCTTGACGCCGATTTGGTCATGGACGTGAGGTTCATGCCGAACCCGCACTATGTCGAGTCGCTTAAGCATTTTGACGGTACAAACGAGAAAGTGCGCGATTTCGTACTCAACCGAAGCGAAACACAGACGTTCCTGCGTAAATTTAAAGGGCTTTTAGCGTTTCTGCTGCCCCGCTATATCGTCGAGGGCAAAACGCATTTGACGGTTGCTATCGGTTGCACCGGCGGTACGCATCGCTCTGTTGCTATCGCCGAGGAAACCGTGAAGTTCCTACAAGAAAAAGATTACAATGTGGTCGTTCGTCACCGTGATTCGGGTCGGAAGAAGTAGGTTAAGACATGTCGGGGATTAAGGTTGTAGCAATCGGTGGGGGCACCGGGCTGCCGGTAGCGCTTCGCAGCATAAAACACTATACGAATAATATAACGGCGATTGTAAGTGTTGCCGATGATGGCGGAAGCTCAGGAAGACTTCGCCGTGAGATGGGCATTCTACCGCCCGGCGATATTCGCAACTGCCTGATTGCTCTCGCACAAGACGAGTATATGGCTTCGCTGTTTAAATACCGGTTCAAACAAGGGGACGGAATCGAAGGGCATAATCTCGGCAACTTGATTATCGCCGCGCTTGCCGATATCCACGGCGAGTTCGACCGGGGTGTCGATGCAGCCGCCGTGCTGCTTGGCGTACAAGGAAGGGTGCTTCCGTCGACGACAGGCAAAGTAACGCTGCATGCCGACACGTTTGACGGTCAGCCGATTTCCGGCCAAGTAAAAATCGCACAGACAACACAACCGCTTAAAGAGGTACGCCTCGATCCCGCAGACGCCCAGGCTTACCCGGATGCGGTAACGGCAATTCATGAAGCCGATCAGATCATCATCGGCCCCGGTAGTGTGTTCACCAGCATCCTACCGAATTTGATCGTGCCCGGTATCGGTAAAGCCCTCGCCGAGTCGAAGGCGATTAAAATCTATGCGTGCAATGTGATGACGCAACCCGGCGAGACCGACTTGTTTACCGCCTGCGATCACATCGATGCAATTGTCGATCACGGTTCGCTTCGCTGGATAGATATCGCTGTTGTAAATTCCGCGGTGATACCGGAAGATAAGCTTATCGATTATGCCGAAGAGCGCAGGTATCCGGTATCGGTTAATTGTGAGAAAATCCAGACGCTCGGCGTAAGCATCGTGATGGCTGATGTTATTGATGAGAACAAGCCGTCATGCCATGATGCCGGCAAACTCGCTGCAATCTTACGAGAGCTTGTGTAGTATCGTAGGTATAATGCTTTTCCAACAACGTTAACTCATTAACAAGTACCGTAGCCCTGTTATAAACGGTAGGTGATTACTTACATTGTCGTTTTCAGCTGAAGTAAAGAGCGAGCTCGCGAAGCTTACGCCTAAAAACGCATGCTGTCAGCGGGCCGAGACGTCGGCCATTATCCACATGGACGGCAGCTTGCATATTCTCGGCAGCGAGCGCTTTTCACTCGATATATCAACAGAGAACGCTGCGGTTGCACGGCTTTTATATAAATATCTTACCGATACGTTCGGTCTTCACGTTGAATCGATCGTTCGAAGATCGGTACTCCACAAAGTAAACAATTACCTCATTCATGTACCGCACCAGGAGATGATCGGACAAGCGCTGAATGAACTCGGTATTCTAGACGATCACATGGTGGTTACTACCGGCATTATGCACCGGCTGGTGCGCAAAGACTGCTGCGCGCTCGCATATTTGCGGGGCGCCTTTTTAGGCGGCGGGTTTATAAGCAATCCAAAAGGCGATTACCACTTCGAACTCACTACGGACAACGCCGAGTTTGCAGCCGATCTTCAAGCGCTGGTAAACAGGTTTGAGTTGCACTCAAAAATCAGCGATCGCAAAAAGAATTTTGCAGTATATATGAAAGACAGCGAAGAAATACTCCGATTTCTCGCGCTTATCGGTGCGTATAACGCCCTCTTTAAATGGGAGGACGAGCGCATCATAAAAGAAGTCCGCAGTCAAGTCAACCGTCTTGTCAACTGCGATACGGCTAATGTGAACAAAGTCGTTAACGCTGCGGGCGAGCAAATTGAAGACATAACTCTTATCGATTCAAGGCTAGGGCTTGAAAAATTACCGCCTAGTTTGCAGGAATTCGCAAAGGTACGTGTCGAATACCCATATGTTAGCCTGAGAGAGCTTGGAGAACTTTTCGACCCACCTCTAAGCAAATCAGCCGTCTATCACCGGGCCAGACGCATATCCAGTTTGGCGAAAAGCCTACACCAAGTTTCGCGTTAAGCCCGATAGGGAAAAGTTAAGTCAACTTATGAGAAAGAGGAGGAGACACACGTATGGCGATTAAAGTAGGCATCAACGGTTTCGGGAGGATAGGTAGGAACGTATTTAGAGCGGCATTTGATGATCCCGATATCGAAATCGTTGCAGTAAACGATCTTACTGATGCCAAAACCCTTGCGTACTTGCTTCAGTATGATTCAATTTTTGGCATTTTCGATGCCGATGTAGAACCCGCCGACGGCAGCATTACGGTCGATGGCCAGGAGATTAAGGTCATTGCCGAGAGAGACCCGGCCGCATTGCCCTGGAAACAGCTTGGCGTCGATATTGTTATCGAGTCTACCGGTAGGTTCACCAAAGCCGACGATGCAAGAAAACACCTCGAAGCGGGTGCGAAAAAAGTCATAATCTCAGCTCCAGCCAAGGGTGAGGACATCACCGTCGTTATCGGTGTTAACGATGAGAAGCTAAAACCAGAACATAAGATTATCTCAAATGCTTCATGCACGACCAACTGCTTAGCCCCAGTTGCGAAGATCCTGGTAGATAAGTTTGGTGTTGAGCACGGTTTTATGACCACGGTTCACGCATACACCAACGACCAGTCGCTGTTGGATATGCCGCACACAGACCTTCGCAGGGCGCGTGCTGCAGCAATGTCGATCATCCCGACCTCGACCGGCGCCGCCAAGGCTATCGGCCTGGTCATCCCGGAGCTCCAAGGCAAGATGGACGGTATGGCGCTTAGAGTACCGGTTTCAGATGCCTCGCTTGTCGACCTTACGGTTGAGCTTTCAAAAGCGGTATCAGTCGATGATATCAACGATGCTATTGCAGAAGCCGCAGAGTCAGACAGAATGATGGATATTCTTGCATACACTGAAGACCCGATTGTATCGGTTGATATCATAGGCGACCCACGCTCGTCAATCTTTGACGGACTTTTGACGATGGTTCATGGCAAAACAGCCAAGGTATTGTCCTGGTACGATAACGAATGGGGTTACTCAAACAGGTTGGTTGATCTTGTCAAGATAATCGCCGAATAGACATAACAGTTTGCCGTAATGATAGCAGATGATGGCGGGCACTCGTATGAAGGCATATAGAGCGCCCGGCTGTCATCTGCTATCAACGTATAGGTACTTTGTTTTAGTGACGGGGGAGTTGATCTTGAATAAGAAAACAGTTCGAGACATTGATGAAACGAACAAACGGGTGTTGGTCCGCGTTGATTTTAACGTACCGATCCAAAACGGCGTCGTCACCGATAACAGCAGAATCAAAGCGGCGCTGCCAACCATCGAATACCTCATAAATCATAACGCAAAGGTTATGCTCATGAGCCACCTGGGCAGGCCTAAAGGCCAGGAAGAGCAGTTTAGGCTCGATCCGGTGGCGCAGGCGCTCGCAGATTTACTCGGCAGAGAAGTCGAGAAGGTCGACGAGGTTGTCGGCCCGCAAGTCAGGGAAGCGGTCGAGAAAATGAAGCAGGGCGATGTACTGCTTCTCGAGAATCTGCGTTTCGATCCACGCGAAAAGAAAAACGATCCCGAGTTCGCAAAAGAGCTCGCAAGCCTTGCCGATGTCTACGTCAATGACGCGTTCGGCGCATCGCATCGCGCACACGCGTCCGTTGTAGGGGTTGCCCAGTATCTGCCGGCGGTTGCCGGATTCCTGCTTGGGAAAGAAGTCGACACGCTTACTTCGCTCCTCAAAGACCCAAAGCGACCGTTCGTCGCCATCCTCGGGGGCAGCAAAGTTTCAGATAAACTCGGTGTTATCGATAGGTTTATCGATATCGTCGACGCGCTTCTCATTGGTGGTGGGATGTGCTTTACCTTCCTAAAGGCAAAGGGCTATAATGTCGGGAAATCGCTGCTGGAAGAGGACAAGCTCGATTATTGCCGTGAGGTGCTCACAAAAGCCGACGAGAAGGATATCGCCATTTATTTACCGTCCGATGTTGTGATTGCGCAAGAGATAAGCCCCGATGCGGAGGCGCGGGTAGTATCGGTCGATTCCATCCCCGATGGCTGGATGGGCTTAGATATCGGCCCGGATACCATCGCAGTCTACCGGGGTATTATCGGTAGCGCCCAGACAATCTTCTGGAACGGCCCGATGGGCGTGTTCGAGATCAATCAGTTCTCGCGCGGCACAGAGGAAATTGCATTAGCAATTGCAGAGTCGAGTGCGACCGGCATCGTCGGCGGCGGCGATTCGGTCGCTGCGCTTAAGAAATATCACCTTGAAGATAGGGTTTCATTTGTTTCGACCGGCGGCGGTGCCGGCCTCGAGCTGCTTGAAGGCAAGCCGCTACCGGGCGTTGAAGCGTTAATGGATAAATAATGTTTGCACGAAATGCCAGAATGCGGCCGATTAGAAGAGCCGACTAATAGGAGGAAAAGAATGCAGGGTAAACGCAGGATTATAGCTGGCAACTGGAAGATGTATAAAACACCTCGGGAAGCTGTAGAACTGGTCCAGGCGCTCGAGGATAAGCTCGACGGGATGGATGTGTTTAACGATATGGTAAGCGGTGTAGAGGTTATCGTCTGCCCGCCGTCCACCGATTTGAAAAGCGTATACACCGTTTTCTGGCAGGATAAACCGCCGATCAAGCTCGGTGCGCAGAACATGTTTTGGGAAGAAGAGGGCGCATATACGGGTGAGATCTCACCGCTCATGCTCAAAGATCTCGACTGCAAGTATGTAATCATCGGTCATTCAGAGCGTCGCATGTATTTTGGGGAAACCGACGAGACGGTTAACAAGAAGGTGAAGTCGGCCCTCGCGCACGACATTACACCGATCATGTGCTGTGGCGAATCGCTTCAGCAGCGACAAGCAGGGCAGGCTAACTCGTTTATCGGATCGCAGATAAACGGTGGCACCGATGGGTTAACTGCCGAGGATATGCAGGATGTAATCATCGCATACGAGCCGATTTGGGCGATCGGTACCGGCAAAACCGCACTTCCGGACGATGCGGAAAGCATCATCAATACGATCCGAAAAACACTTGCTGCAAAATTTGGCGATGATGTGGCCGCTATGGTGCCTGTGCTGTATGGCGGTAGCGTAAAGCCCGGCAATATTGCTGATTTTATGGCTCAACCTGGCATCAACGGTGCACTTGTCGGCGGAGCCAGTCTCGATGCGGAGAGTTTTGCCGGCATTATTAAGAATGCGAAATAGGAAGGCATCACCTTGGAAACAAGTAGTAATATAGCCGAACAAAAACGCCCCAGGCCGGTTGTCGTGTGCATTCTTGACGGCTGGGGCGAAAATCCGGATAAGGTGGGCAACGCGATTGCCGATGCCAACACGCCAAACCTGGACCGTTACCGCGCCGAGTTTCCATTTACAACCCTTGGCGCCGCGGGCGAAGCGGTAGGATTACCGGAGGGCCAGATGGGCAACTCCGAGGTAGGGCACTTAAACCTCGGGGCAGGACGTGTCGTCTACCAGGATATCACCCGCATCGGCAAGTCAATCCGAGACGGGGATTTCTTTACCAATAAAGTTCTTATTGAGGCAATGGATCAGGCCAAAAATAAAGGTAAAGCGGTTCACCTTTTGGGTCTACTCTCGAACGGCGGTGTTCACAGCATGGATACGCACTTATTTGCGCTGATCGATCTCGCTAAGATGCGTGGCGTCGAGAAGCTCTTTGTCCATGCGTTTCTCGATGGTCGCGACGTGCCTCCACAGAGCGCGCTCACGTATATTGCCGAACTTGAGGATAAGATGGCCCAAGTTGGAATCGGGCAGATAGCAGCCATAATGGGCAGGTACTATGCCATGGACCGTGATAACCGCTGGGAGAGGGTCAAGCGAGCATATGACGCCATGGTGCGCGGGCGGGGTAAGGCCGCATATTCCGCAGCTCAAGCCGTTCAGCAATCCTACGATGAGGGCGTTGTCGACGAGTTTGTGGAACCAACGGTGATTCTCGATAAAGCTACAAACGAGCCGCTAGCCACAATAAAGGACGACGATTCGGTTATATTTTTTAATTTCCGGTCCGACCGTGCCCGGGAAATCACCAGGGCCTTTATCCATGAGGATTTTACCGGTTTTGACCGGGGAATACACCCTCACATGCATTACGTCTGCATGACGCAGTACGATGCCACATTTAATGCGCCGATCGCGTTTCCGCCTCAAGAGCTCGACAATATTCTTGCCGATGTCCTAGCGACGCACAAGCTTCGCCAGCTCCATACAGCCGAAACCGAGAAATACGCCCACGTTACGTTCTTTTTTAACGGCGGGGTAGAGACCCCGAAAGAAGGCGAGGACCGGGTGCTCGTACAATCTCCAAAGGTGGCAACCTATGATCTGAAACCGGAGATGAGTGCATTTGAGGTCACCGATGTTGTTGTTGATGCAATAAAGTCGGGCGTGTATGATTTCATAGTTGTTAACTATGCAAACGGCGATATGGTCGGACACACCGGGGTGTTTGAAGCAGCCATACGGGCCGTTGAGGTGGTTGACCAGTGTGCCGGTAGAGTTGTTGAGACAACTCGCGCAGAAGGCGGCGTAATTTTCATAACAGCCGATCACGGCAACGCCGATAAGATGCTTGATTTTGTACATCACCAAGCGTTTACAGCGCACACGACAAACCGTGTGCCGTTTTACGCCATTATGAGCGGTGATTTTACGTTACGCGCCGATGGCATTCTGGCGGATGTCGCTCCAACGGTTCTTGATGTTATGCATGTCGAAAAACCTGGACAAATGACCGGCAAGTCGCTTATAGAGCGGAAATAATTGATATTTAACCGGAGACGATAGATAATAATACATCACGTGCCGTGCTGAAATAGTTGCCGAGCCGGTGAAGCTATGTTATCATTCAAATGTTATTTAACTCAGGGGGTCTAACGTGATCGTATTAGTTGAAATTATCCATGCGATTCTCGCAGTAGGGCTTATAGTGGCCATTCTGCTTCATTCAGGCAAGGGCACCGGCTTATCAAGCGCATTTGGCGGCGCGTTGCCGACTACCTTTTCGGGCACAAGCATTATCGAGAAGAACTTAAACCGCATAACGGTTGGGATTGCATCCGGGTTTGGCGTTACATCGCTGATCTTGTACTATGTCAGCCAAAAAGGCGGTCTGTAAATCTCGAGCATCGAGCAATATATGCCGTAATGCCGCATTGTACAGCGCTACATAAATAACTCTAAAATAAAGCGTTCCCTGCGAGGAACGCTTTTTAGTATGGTTTAAATTAGCGCCGATTAATTGTAAGATTGATTGGAGCCTGTTATGGCAGCCTGCGTAGCGGGCAGCTTCTGCCATCATTAGTAATGCTGAGCCACAAGGGGGGCATGTCTGCTTTGAAAAAACTGCTATCACGGCTACTCCCGGTTTTATTAATTGTCGTCTCGCTCGCTGCGATTCTCGTAGGCAGCTATATAGATATCAAAAGCAACCAAAAGTCTGTTAAGAAGACGAGCAAGAGCGTGTCGTCGTTTCGCCCTGAAAGAGGGGGCACGGTGACCATTGGCGTTGAGAAAGAACCAACAACGCTCAATCCGTTTATGCCGGCGGGCACTACGATGGCGACAAAACTTGTTACATCAAACATTTTATGGGGCTTGCTCGCTCAGACTCCGCAGTTGAGCTATGCGCCGCGCATAGCCGAGCGGGTTCCTACGGTTGAGAACGGTTTGGTTACCACGAATCCGTTTACGGTTACTTACGATATCAGGGAAGACGCATCGTGGAGCGATGGGGTTGCGATCACCCCTGAAGATGTTAAGTTCACCTGGGCGGTTATCATGGATCCGAATAAGCAGATAGCGGACCGCTCCGGCTATGATAAGATCTTGCGCATCGATACACCGTATGAGAAAACGGTCAGAATCGTCTTTAAGGAGCCGTATGCACGCTATAAAGAGCTGTTCACAACCTACCCGATATTACCTAAACATAAACTAGAGGGTCACAATATAGACCAGGACCTCAATGATATACTTTCTTTCGCGAGCGGTCCTTATAGATTTAGCGAATGGAAGCACGGCGATCACCTGACCCTTGAGCGTAATCCCGGGTACTGGGAAAAAGAGCCGTATCTCGACAAAGTCGTCTTTAAATTCATACCGAAGCCCGCCGAACAAATCAAACAACTTACCAAACGCAAGCTTGATGTTATTATTCCGGCATTCGACAAAGCTTCCGGCAAGCGTTTAAGTAAGCTCAAGAGTATCAAGATAGACGCTTCTACCGGTCTGGTATGGGAACAGCTCGGGTTTAATCTATCAAAACCCCCGCTTACCGAGCCTAACGTTCGTGCAGCGATCGCATATGCTATAGATCGCAGAGAGCTCTCGAAAGCCGTTTTAGGCATACCCGAAGTACTGCAGAGCATGATCATGCCCGAACAACAACCGTTTTATACTCCCGCATGGCGCAAGTATACCTATAACCCCACCTTAGCCCAGCAGTATCTAACAAAAGCAGGGTACCATAGAGGCGGTGACGGTATATTTGAGCGGGCGGGAACGGAACTAACGGTGACGTTGAGCACGACCGCCGGCGACCCCTCTCGAGAAGCGGCTGCTCGTGTATTAGAAAATGATCTTGAGCGGGTCGGCATACGGCTTAAGGTGAGAAGTGTACCGGCGTCTGATTTTCTGAACAGGCAACTTCCAGACGGTGATTTTCAGATGGGGCTATGGGCTTGGTTTTCCGACCCCGAACTCGACCTCGCACCGTTTTTCGCAGCGAATCAAGTGCCGCCGACCGGGCAGAACTACTATCGTTATGCCAACCCCGACGTAACGCAATTGCTCTACGCAACGCAGACGACGCTGGAGCAAGACAAGCTTCGAAGCGCATTCAGAACTATACAAGAGCAAATTAGCAATGATATTGTATTAATCCCGCTATATCAGCGTATTGAGCTCATTGCATATAATAACAAGGTTCATGGAATAATAAATAACACAACCTTAGAAGGGCCACTTTGGAATTTAAACAATTGGTGGATTCCTTCAAAATAAGATTAACGAAATTATTGCTGCGCATATGCTAAAAGGAGTGTCTATGGGTGCTGTTGAGTTAAAAGATGGTGTGTACTGGGTTGGAGCGCTCGATTGGTCGATTCGTGATTTTCACGGCTATGAAACGCCGCGAGGTACCAGCTACAACAACTACTTGATTATGGATGAGGAAATCACGCTTATCGATACGGTAAAGTACACCTTCGCCAAAGAAACAATCACACATATTAAAAGAATCGTCGATCCAGTGAAAATCAAACATCTGGTCATTAACCATATCGAAAACGACCATGTCACAAGCATAGATAAGATTCTCGAGATAGCGCCGACGGCAACCGTTTATATGACCGAGAAGGGTAAAAACGGCCTTGCTCGCTTCTTCGACATCTCAAAGTGGAACATAAAAACCGTAAAAACAGGGGATACCCTTGCAATCGGTAAGCGGACGCTACTGTTTATGGAAACCCCGATGCTCCACTGGCCCGACTCGATGATGACCTATATCAAGGAAGATAAGATACTGTTCAGCCAGGATGGATTCGGCCAGCATATCGCTTCAGCCGCGCGCTTCGACGATGAGTATATCGAGAGTGAATCCGAGGCTGATCTGGAAGACGCAATCGTCGATTATTACTCAAACATCCTTATGCCGTTCGGCCAGCTCATAAAGAATAAAATTGCAGAGATACAAAAGCTCGAGCTGGAAATCGACATGATCGCGCCAGATCACGGCGTTATCTGGCGCCAAGGCCCGGATAAAATCCTGCAGAGGTACCTTGGCCTTGCTACCGGCAAAGCCGATCTGCGTGTCGCGATTATCTACGATACCATGTGGCAGAGTACCGAGCTCATGATTGAGCCGATTTCACAGGGCATTATGGACGAAGGTGTTGATTGCAAGGTCATCAAACTAAGGGCTACGGCAATGAGCGTTGCAATAAAAGAACTCTATAAGTCACGGGGCTTTTTAATCGGGACACCGACGCTCAACAATCTGATGTTTCCAACGCTCAGCGCATTTCTAACATACTTGCGAGGGCTGCGGCCGAAGAACCGGATTGCCGGTGCGTTTGGCAGCTACGGTTGGGGCAAAGGCGGTGTTAAGGGCGTTTATGAGGAGATCGATAAAATAGGTCTTGAGAAATTTGAACCCGGGATGGAAGTCCAGTTTAGGCCGCAGGCAGAGGATCACGAACAGGTCTACAACTGGGGCCGTGAATTTGCCCAAAAAGTAAAAGAGTACCACCAGAATTTCTAGCGGTCCCACTAATGAAAGCCAATCATCGCTAACCATAATAATCGAAGAGCACACATTAAGATGGAAAAAAATCAGTTATCCTTTAACGGTAAAGACACAATTAAAACAACATTGGAAGGTGCCCTGGAGCACTTCGTCTACGCCAACGAAGAAAACGGTTGGAGCGTTGTGCGCGTTGCCATTCGTGGTTACCGAGAGCTCGTCACCGCAGTCGGCAACCTTATCGGCGTTCAACCGGGTGAGAACATCAGGATGAACGGCTGCTGGATAACCGACCGAAAATACGGTGAGCAATTTAGAGTTGAGTCCTATACGACGGTAAAACCGGCAACACTGGTCGGCATCGAGAAGTATCTCGGCTCCGGCATGATTAAGGGTATCGGGCCGGTCATGGCGTCTCGCATGGTAAAGAGCTTTGGTCTTGAGACACTCGAAATTATCGAAGAGCAACCCGAACGCCTCACTGAAGTCGACGGCATAGGCGCGGTCCGCGCCGACCGGATATGTACCGCCTGGCAGGAGCAAAAAGAGATAAAATACGTTATGCTCTTTTTGCAGTCGCATGGCGTAACAACAACTTATGCTATTAAGATATATAAATACTACGGAAACAAAGCAATCGATGTGGTAAGCGATAATCCGTACCGCCTGGCGGTTGATATTTTCGGCATCGGCTTTAAGACCGCCGATAAAATCGCCGCTAACCTTGGAATCGAACCCACTTCGCCACAACGCGCGGAAGCCGGTATTCTGCATACGTTAGGCGAGGTCAGTGAGGACGGTCACGTCTGCTGCCCGCGCCGTATGTTGGTCGAGCGCGCCACGAAAGTGCTGGAGATCGATGAGAACATGATCGATCGGGCAATCGATGAATTGCTTGCCCAGGGGCTTGTTGCGGCTGAGCCCGTGCCCGAGACGGACTCCCGCTTTAGTGATGTAAACACCGGGTTTTCGACAGGTTCCCAAAATGAGCTGATCTACTTGCGCTCGCTTTATGCTTCAGAAGTTGGTGCGGTTCAACAGATTGAGCGACTGCTCACAGCGGAAGGGAAATCCGTCGATATCGATAGTGAAAAAGCGATAGCGTGGTTTGAGAAAAAGTTTCGTATAAATCTAGCCGAGCAGCAAAAGCAGGCGATACGCCACGCTATGCAAGCCAAAGTCATGGTCATTACCGGCGGACCAGGTACGGGGAAAACCACTCTGATTAACGGTATCATTCAGATTCTTGCACGGAAAGAGCACACCGTTTTGTTGGCCGCTCCAACCGGACGTGCGGCGAAACGCCTGAGCGAAGCCACCCGGATGGAGGCAAAAACCATTCACCGCTTGCTCGAATTTAGCCCGCGCTCGTTTAGCTTTGAACGGAATCGAGAGAATCCCCTGGAAACCGATATTCTCATTCTCGATGAAGTATCGATGGTCGATATTGTTCTCTTTTACAATGTGCTCAAAGCGCTGCCGTCTCAAGCCCAATTAATTCTCGTCGGTGATATCGACCAGCTTCCTTCAGTGGGTCCCGGAAACGTGTTGCGCGATATTATTGCGTCGGGCAGCACCGACGTCATCCGCCTCACGCAAGTTTTTCGCCAGGCGCAGGAAAGTATGATCGTGACTAATGCGCACAAGGTTAATTCGGGGAACATGCCGTATGAAACGGCACAAGGCTCTAAGGGCGATTTCTATATAATCGAGCGGGAGAACCCGGAGGATGTCTTAAGGACGATCAAAAGCCTGATCGCAAAAAATATACCGAAGAGCTTTAAGTTCAAACCGCACGATATGCAGGTGCTGACTCCGATGCATATGGGCCTTGTCGGCACGTCAAACTTGAACAAAGAGCTCCAGGAGCTTTTAAACCCGCGCGGTGAATCAATTACCAGGGGCAACCGAGTATTTCGTGTCGGCGACCGCGTCATGCAGATACGCAATAATTACGACATCGATGTCTATAACGGCGACATCGGCACGATCCAAGCGGTCGATCACGTTGAACGGCTCATAACGGTAAACTTTGACGACCGGCGCGTGGCGTACGAACACTCTGAACTCGACGAGTTGGTTCTGGCCTACGCGTGCTCGGTGCACAAATCGCAGGGGAGTGAGTATCCGGTCGTTATTCTTCCGCTTCACACCCAGCACTACATGATGCTCCAGCGCAACTTACTCTATACCGCGATCACCAGGGGAAAGAAGCTTGTAGTAATTGTAGGCAGCAAGAAGGCGCTCGCGATAGCGGTAAGAAATAATAAGATTCAGGAACGCTTTACATATCTATCCGAACGGTTGTCTGCGTTAAACATAGCGTGTGAGCAATAGATTAATCGGTGTAAACAGCATATGACAACGCTGTCTACACGTATGAACCGGTATGCGCAAATTATTCCGATACACTTTTACAGCGGTGATACTATATTGCCCGCAATCGCACTTCTGGTATAGTAGATTTTATGACTGAAACCACGAAACCTTATGCCAAAAAAGCCATTAAACCACCTGAGCGTGTGCGCGATATGTTTGATATCATCGCTCAACGCTACGACCTGCTAAATCATCTTATGTCATTCGGCCAGGATAAGAAATGGCGTACGCTCGCCGCGCAAAATACCGGTGCTGCGGCAGGTTCTAAAGTGCTTGATGCATGTACCGGAACCGGTGACCTTGCGTTCGCACTCAGGTCGATAACAGGGGCGGAAATTACCGGCGTTGATTTTAGCCAGGATATGCTCGAAAAGGCAAAAGAAAAGGCTGAGAAGGCCGGCATCGAGTCGGGCATTACCTTTATTGCCGCCTCGGTCGATCAACTGCCTTTTGATGACAATTCTTTTGATGCAATTACGATAGGGTGGGGTCTTCGAAACACCCCCGGTTATAAAGCGGTGCTTGCTGAATTTTGCCGGGTCACGAAACCTGGCGGCACACTCGTCTGCTTAGAGTCAAATCAACCTGAGGATGCGCTCCTCCGAGCCGGATACCGCGCATACCTATCGATTGTTGTGCCGCTCATAGGAAGGCTTGCGTCGAATAATTACGAGGCTTATAAGTATCTATCCGATAGCATTCAGGTATTTCCGCCACAAAAAGAGCTCGTGAAGATGATGAAAGAAGCAGGTTGGGCTGAAGTGAACTATCGCAATTTCATGTTTGGTGCGGTTGCTATGCATGTCGCAACGAAATCCTAGAAGCTCCTATCGCTTAAAAGCCCATATCCGCTCCACCGTACGCACTGCTGCCGCTGCCACCCGTACCGCCGCTTTCGCCAGGGTTCAACTCGGTAACGCTGCCACCGGCAGCGCTCGAGCCCACACCGGGTGAGCTCATATCGCTTCCGGAGCTACTACCACTTGAGTGAGAACTGCCACCATGTGGTGGCGTAGCCGGTGTAATACCCTCGCCTTTACTAACATCAATACCGGACGAGCTTCCTCCTTGCGCTGTTGATTGAGTGGGAGGTTGGATGCCACCGCTGCTTGAAGCTTGCGATTGTGAACCGCCTTGACCCTGCGCTGTCGAATTCTGATCGTCTGATGAGTTCGATTTCAGCTCTTTTTTATTATCCAGACCGGGAGGCATTTCGTTTGAGCCATTCCAGATTACGTATGGGTTGCGCTTGGTATTTTTCGCTTTCTTCTGGCGATCGGTAAATTTGATAGAAGATGATTGTAGTTGCTGATCTTGGCCGTGATCAATACCGGTGTACATATATATGCTGGCAAAAACAAGTGCTGCAGAGATAAAGTAGAGCAAGTTCTTAAAGGTCAGCTTTTTTTTCAAGGCCCACTCCTTTATTAAAACGCTCGAACCTACCCCTATTATAGCAAATAACTCGGTGTTCGGTAATCCGAACCGGCATATTGCGGGTGTGTTTATAAAAAATGTGTTGCGGTAAATCAAACTTATGGATGTCATTGCGCATGAAATGGGGGATAGCCAATGGCTTTGCGTTCTATGGAAGCCCGCAGAACAATTCGTAAGTTTACCGACGAGCCTGTAAGCGATCAGCAGATCACGGAATTATTACTTGCGGCGATGTACGCCCCGTCTGCATGGGGTAAGAGATCATGGGAATTCATTGTAGTTGACAATGAACCCTTAAAGAAAGAAATTGGAACATTGACACCATACTCGGCGCAGGCCGCATCGGCTCCGATAGATATTCTTGTCTTGGCGGATAAAACGGCATCGAATTCCTGGATCGAAGATGCCTCCGTTGCGGCCGAGCACATAAACCTTGCGGCAGCCAAGATGGGCCTTGGAAGTTCATGGATACAAGTCCGTGGTATGCAACATAATACTGAAGATGCCGAAACCTACGCGCGAAAGTTGCTCCAAATTCCAGATAATTTTGGTATTTGCTGCATAATCGCTGTGGGTTATCCCGCAGAGAAAAAATCACCGCATCGTTCCGGCGAGTACGATCGCGAGAAAGTGCATTTCAACCGCTTCGGCGATCGGGAAATTGCGTAATTGAGAGCACCTCTGCAACTTCAGTAAAATGAGGAAGCAAGCTATCAAACATATGTTTAGTTGGACGTTGTTTGGGAAATAACCTGTCTTGGAGGAGTTACCATGCGCACGAGAAGACGTGGTCTCGCACGCTCAAATGCAAAATGTCACGCCTGGGAATCCATGGTGGAGGAAGGGAGAAAAATTAATCGGGATTTCAGCAAGGAATCTGAGCTATTTGTGGCGAAAATAGATACCCTGATTGCTTCGATTGTCGAGAGCAAAGCAGCGTAGGCTTCGTTTTAAAGGGTGATTTATTTGAGTATTCTAGCTTGGATTATTCTCGGTCTTATCGCCGGGGCCATTGCCAAACTTCTTATCCCGGGTAAACAACCGGGCGGTGTGATTACCACGGTATTTCTTGGTATTGTTGGCGCAGTAATCGGTGGCTACATCGGGAAAGCCATCAACGGCAGCAGTATAACAGGTATTAACACCACGAGCATCGTGTTGGCTGTAATTGGCGCGATCGTAATTCTTGCCATTTGGGCCGCAATTTTTGGAAAACACTAAGCAAACACTCTACCGGCAATTTACGACTCAAGACCAAAGGAATATTTGTCGATTCTATAATTACATATTATTACAGTTATAATATGCCAGTGTCTTTTCTCGGAGGAGTCGTATGCACGTTCAAGATATTATGGTCGCTGAGTTAGTAACAATCAGATCAACCACGACAATTGCAAACGCTGCGGCAGTGATGCTGCAGCGCGGAGCCGCACTTCTCTTCGTCACCCATGGTGACCGTTTACTTGGAGTCATCACCGATTCCGATATTCTGTATGATGTTGTAGCACAGGGCTTTCCAACCGATAGGAAAGTGTGGGAATTCATGGAGCTTAATCCGCCGGTTGCAAACCCGGAGATGGATATTATCGAGCTCATTTCGATAATGGATAAATACCGCCTCACAAGGCTCCCCGTGGTCGATAACGGCAAGCTCATTGCGTCAGTTACGCTTGCCGATATTGCCGAGAAACTCGATCTTATGTAGAGCGGCGGCGTGCAATCTTCATCCAAATCGCTAATCTAAGTTCACGATTCAGGGTTTCTTAAGTCTTTCCTCATGCTTTAAGTCTAAAGCTATACTTTCGCTATACTCCTATAATCCTGTCTTTTGTGCGGCAAGATTCATCAATAACTTACCATTTAATAACAATATGCTAATATAATAATGATTATAAACTTGTCCTATTGATAACGGAATGCTATTATAACTATTAGTATCAGGCAAAACCGGTTGTGTTCGCGGTTTTTTGAAAGACGACCAGGAGGTAGGAAATGTCCGATTATCGAAAGATGTGGCAAAAGCTGGGGCTTGATTTAGAAGCACACGATCAGCTCCTAGCGGTCATCCCACAAGCCTACGGCGACGTTTATACGAGCCAGGCAAAAAGGCCGGAAGGGATGGGGTACCTTGATTTCGTCATGTCAGAGATTCATGGGCTTCGAATCAAGGAACTCAACGACCTGCGTGAAGCAGGGGGCAAGGTGCTGGGTACGTTTTGCCTCTATGTGCCCGAGGAAATCGCACTTGCCGGTGGTGCGGCATGTGTTGGTATCTGCGGTGGCGCCGATTGGCCGAGCCCTGAGGCAGACGCTGTTCTACCAAGAAATCTGTGTCCGCTCATTAAATCGTTTATGAGCTTTAAACTCGGCAAAGTCTGTCCGTATTTCGAGTCGAGCGACATGATTGTCGGCGAGACCACTTGCGATGGCAAGAAAAAAGCTTATGAAGTGCTTGGTGAATACACCAATGTATATACTATGCACACGCCGCAGATGAAAGACGAGGCGAGCCACGAGCTGTGGCTCAAAGAGGTCGAGAAATTCAAAAACAAAGTAGAAGAGCTCACCGGTAACACCATCGACGCCGAAGCGCTCGCAAAGGGAATTGGGATCGTCAACGCGAAGCGTGCCGCGCTTAAGCGCATGAACGATGCCAGAAAAGCAAACCCGGCTCCGATCAGCGGTAGGGATGCGCTCCTTATCCAGCAGGTAGCATTCTATGATGATCCGATACGCTTTACCGATTCAGTTAACAAGATCGCCGCAGAGCTCGAGCAAAGGGTAGTCGAGGGTAAAGGCGTTGCTCCGGCAAACGCACCGAGAATTCTCATGTCCGGTTGTCCGATGGCGGTTCCGAACTGGAAATTGCCATTTATCGTGGAATCGGCCGGCGCCATTATCGTAGCCGAGGAATCATGTATCGGCCATCGTTACTTCAGAGATATGGTTGATGCGACGGCCACAACGGAAGAGGCTAAGATCAAGGCAATTGCCGATCGCTATATGAAGCTCGACTGTGCTTGCTTTACGCCAAACAAAGAGCGCATTGATAATATCAAGAAATTAGTTGAAGATTATAATGTAGACGGCGTCATTCATTACTCCCTGCAGTTCTGCGATCCGTTTACGGTCGAGTATAATAGTGTTGAGAAGGCTCTCAAAGACGCGAATATTCCGGTCTTAAAGATTGAGACTGATTATAGTATGGAAGATGCGGGGCAGCTCTCAACTCGAGTCGAGGCATTTCTTGAGACAATAAAGTAATAAAGGAGCAGCGCATATAATGTTTGTAGGGATTGATATCGGGTCTCGATCTATTAAGCTGGTCGCCTTGAACGGTCAGGGCATTGAGGATTATAAAGTAGTCGATACCGGGTTTAATCCGCACGACCGCTCCCTAGAGCTTGTTCAGGCATATAACGCGGAAAAAATAGTGGCGACCGGTTACGGTCGCCACTTCGCGCGTGAAGATTTTGCCGACGGGGTCATAACTGAAATCAAAGCTCACGGTATAGGCAACCGGTACCTGTTTACCCAGTGCCGCACGATAGTAGACATCGGCGGGCAGGATAGTAAGGTAATTTCGCTCGATGCAACCGGCCGGGTCGCCGATTTTCAGATGAATGACCGTTGTGCTGCGGGAACAGGAAAATTTCTTGAGATTATGTCGAAAACACTGGGTTTTACGCTTGATGAATTTGGTCCGGAGTCACTTTTAGCCGAAAACGCGGTACGGGTAAATAGCATGTGCACGGTTTTTGCAGAATCCGAGGTAATCTCGCTGCTTGCAAAAAAAGAAAATCCACGCAATATCGGGCTGGGGCTGCATCAGTCGATCATTGATAGAATAAATTCTATGCTGCACCGCGTCGGGATCAATGACGATATAGTGCTTTCCGGTGGAGTCGGACGAAACCCGTGCATACGGCAGTTGCTTGAGCAGAAGTTGGGCCGGCCGGTCTACATATACGAGCATCCCGAGCTTGCGGGGGCGCTGGGCGCGGCACTGACCGCACGCGACGCTGAGTAGACTATAGAGGATACCATGATAAAAGTGAGCATCCCCGGTAGGGGGGACTTTGAATTTAATAACCTGGTTCTCGATATGAACGGCACGATTGCCGTAGACGGGCTCGTATCGCCGATGGTAGCCGACCTTATAAAAGTCCTTTCTCGGTATGTGCATATCCATATCGTTACCGCAGATACCCACGGCCGGGTCGAGTCGCAGATGGAAATAGTACCGGCGCATTTCGAGCGCGTGCATACCCCCGGCGAATCGGCTCAAAAAGCCGGCTATGTGCGGAGTATTGGCGCAGGGACTTGTATTGCTATAGGTAATGGCTCGAACGACGCAGAGATGCTTCAAGCGGCGCAGCTTTCAATTGCCGTCATAGGTGATGAGGGATGTGCTTCTGAGACGCTGCAGGCGGCGGATCTTGTCGTAAAACGGGCAGAGGATGCCTTTAACCTTCTCATCAACACCAACAGATTAATCGCCACGCTGCGCAAGTAGGTTGAATACCCCCGCATATATATCACTCTAATATTTTCTTGTTTATGATTACATAAGTGTATTTTTCGCATTCGGAATCTTATGACTGTTGGTGCTTAAGGAGTAATACCGGCGCTTTTTTACAAAAAATTAAGAAAAATTAAGAAAAATATTAGCGGATGCTGCGGTAATCCTACACAGCATGAATACACGAAAAATGCGAAACTACGTTCGCGTGTACCTTGAAAAAAAGTGGCGCAAAGAGAAGGGATATTGGATCGTTTTGGCGAAAAGTAGTTGCAAAGTGGAATAAAGTGGAGTAAAGTGGTTTATAGCTTGAACGCTAAGGGGACAATAACTTGTTTTTTGGAGAGTACTACCACTCGCTAGACGAAAAAGGAAGAGTAATCTTGCCTGCCAGGTTTAGGGAGGCTCTAGCAGAAGGTTTCTTCATAACAAAAGGGTTTGATACGTGCCTCACAGTGTATACCAAGCAGGATTGGTTTGCACTGGTTGAAAGAATCAACCAGCTGCCAACACTGTCTGATGTTAATGTGCGCAATTTCCAGCGGTTTTTTATCGGAAGCGCGATCGAAGGCGAAGTTAGTCGCCAGGGAAGAATCTCCATTCCACAAAATTTGCGTGAGTTTGCGGGGCTTGATCGCGAAATCGTGGTCGTCGGCCTCTCTAATAAAATCGAAATCTGGGCAAAGGAGAAATACGAGGAATTTACCGCGAACGTCGATCAATCAGCGCCGGGAATCGCCGACGCAATAAAAGGATTCGGCGTGTAGGTAATCACAATGGAATATTTTCATAAACCAGTTTTGCTGGCTGAAGTCTTGAAGTACTTACATTGCACTGATGGTAGCACAGTCATAGACTGCACTTTGGGCGGGGCAGGACATGCAGAGGCAATATTAGATTCAATAATGCCAAACGGCTTCTTACTAGGAATCGATCAAGACGACGTAGCACTGGACGCAGCAAGGATTAGATTAGCACGCTTCAGCCAGCAAAATTATTCTTTAGTCAAAGGCAATTTTTCTGAACTAGATCACATTATCGCGGGCGTCGGCCTCTATGCGATCGATGGCATCCTGTACGATCTTGGGGTATCAAGTGTACAGTTCGATCGACCGGAGCGCGGATTTAGCTATCGATTCGATGCGCCGCTAGATATGCGCATGGATCAAACGCAGAACCTTATGGCGAGCGATGTGGTAAATACCTACCCAAAGGGGGAATTGGAGCGAATCATCAAGGAATATGGTGAGGAGCGCTGGTCAAGAAGAATTGCTGATTTTATTGTAAAAAGACGTCAAAATCGTCCAATACTTACGACATTCGAGCTGGTAGATGTTATCAAGGAGGCAATACCAGCACCTGCAAGGCGCCACGGAGGGCATCCGGCAAAACAAACCTTTCAGGCCATACGGATTGAGGTTAACGGCGAGCTCAAAATTCTCGAGCAAAGCTTTCGCGACGCTGTTAAATGGCTCAAACCCGGTGGTAGGCTTGTCATTATTTCCTACCACTCTCTTGAGGACAGGGTAGCCAAATCCGTAATAAACGACCTATCTAAAGGCTGCACGTGCCCACCTGGCTTACCGATCTGTACATGCGGTAGTAAACCGCAGTTACGAGCAATTACAAAGAAAGCCGTAAGACCAACACCAAGTGAGATCGCTGATAATAAAAGATCGGAAAGCGCCCGCTTACGGGCTGCGGAAAAAGTATAAGAGGTGAGTACAATACAAGCAGCACGAAAAGTAGCAGTTAAGCAGCAGCATGTGCGGCAAAAAGAGCAGCCTAAGCCAAAAAGGAATCTTAAATCCGTTGAAGAAAAACGGCGTCAAAGCAGGTCGGCCCCAGAAATATCGTTTCCCGTATTCGTTATTACGGTATCGATAATTACGGTGGGCATGATAATCAATGTCGCCCAACAGGCACTGGTGTCACAGATGAGCTATCAAACCGAGTTACTCAAAAAAGATATCCAAGTGGCACAGCAGATACATGACAAATTGCTTGCAGAAAAAGCAATTCTTGAATCGCCACAACGCGTAGAGTCTATAGCGACAAATAAACTATCCATGGTCAAAGCTCCAAAAGTGTCATATCTTCGAATAGCCGGGGTCCAGTCAGGCATCGGACAGGCATCGGCACGTCCCGTAAGCGTATCCCTACGCCCGGGGGGCGATCAATGATGGCGTATTCACTCCTGGAATACGGTGGAAAAGACACATGTGATATGGTAAGGCGCTAGAAGAGCGAGGCGTATGTGGGCAAGAATAGAACTATTGTCGATAGGAGACTCAGGTCCCTATTTATCATCATCTTCATATGCCTCATAAGCGTTTCGGTTCGCTTAGTGCAAATTCAGGCCATAACGGCTACTGAGTATCGTAAAGAGGCGGAGCGGCAGCGTATGAGCTCGATTGAGTTGCCGCCCAAACGCGGTGCGATACTCGACCGAAACGGCGACAAGCTTGCCGTCAGCGTTATGATGGACACGATCTATGTGACACCGTACCTTATTGACGATAAGGAGGCATTTGCGAGAAAGATCGCTCCCATTTTAAAACAAGACGAGCGCGAGCTGACGAATAAGCTCATAAAGCAAACCGGCTTTGCGTATTTGGTCAGGAAGACCGATTCAAAAACAGTTCAAGCCGTTAAAGATGTCGTAAAGAAAGAAGATATAAAAGGGGTCGGCTTCATAAAAGAAAGCGACCGCTATTTTCCCAATAATACGCTTGGGGCTCAAGTAGTCGGCTTTACCGGTATGGATAATCACGGCCTCGGCGGCATCGAAAACTATTACGACGATGTTCTCTACGGGACGCCCGGCCGCATAATTGCCGAACGCGATGCAAAAGGTCATCCGATACCGCAGACTATTGAGAGCTCTACCCGGCCGAAAGACGGTTGGAATATTCGGATCTCAATCGATACGCAAATCCAGTACCGTGCGGAAACCGAGCTTAACGCCACCATCCAAAAATATAAAGCGAAATCCGGTAACGTTATGGTTATGAACCCGGAAACGGGCGAGATTTATGCTATGGCTGGAACTCCGAGCTTTAACCCAAACGATCTTAAAACCATAAAGAATGGAAATGCTCGCAATATTTCAGTCACGGATCTCTATGAGCCCGGTTCGACATTGAAAACGATGATCGCGTGTGGCGCATTACAGGAAAGCGTGTGCCGCCCATCGACATCATTTTATCTTGAGCCGACAATTCGTGTTGGAAGTAAAAGGATAAAAGATTCGCACCCGAGACCGGCGGTAACGTATACGCTGTCGCAAATTATCCAACAGTCCAGCAACGTCGGAATGGTAAAAGTTGGCATGTTGATGGGTAAAGAAAAGATAATAAAATACTTAGAAAAATTCGCTTTTGGAAAGAAAAGTGGGATAGATTTTCCCGGCGAGGCGCGGGGTTTTTACCCGTCGGAAGATAATTGGTCGAAAATGTCGCTAGCGAATATTCCTTTTGGCCAGGGAATATCCACCACACAACTGCGAATGGCGACGGCATATGCGGCGATTGCCAATGACGGCATACCGGTAAGGCCGCATTTTTTACTTGATGAGACGAATAGCCGGGGGAGAGTTATAGCGAGCGCCCGGATCGTGAAGGAAGAGCCGGTGCTCGACCCGGAAACTTGCCGTCAGATGAAACGGATCCTTGAGGGCGCAGTAGTGAAAGGTACGGGTGGGGAAGCCAAGATAGCTAACTACCGCGTTGGCGGAAAAACCGGTACCGCGCAGAAAGCTAAGGTGGGCGGACGCGGTTACGACAAGGGCAAATATGTGGCATCGTTTATCGGTATGGTGCCGATTGAAGACCCGAAGCTAGTGATTGCCGTTGTTATTGATGAGCCCCAAGCGAATATTTACGGCGGCTCTGTCGCAGCACCGGTATTCAGTAAAGTCGGGGAATTTGCGCTTCGGTACCTGAAGATACCGCCGGATTAAAACACAGGCTTTACCAGTTCAATTCGAAATTCCGGCTGGAGCCTGTTATCATAATGAGCGGAGGAGAGCGTGCGTCTAAAAGATTTAATCACGAACATAAGCTACCGTAGCGTCAAGGGTAGTTCAGATATAGAAATAACCGGGTTGGCATATGATTCGCGAAAAGTCGAAGCAGGAGATCTATTCTTCTGTATTCGCGGTTTCGCGGCTGACGGCCACACATTCGCCGGCAATGCTGAGATGGCGGGAGCTGTGGCGCTAATCGTCGAAGAACCCATCGATAATATTTCGCTACCGCAGGTAATCGTAGAGGATTGCCGCATAGCGATGGCGCAGCTCGCGAGCGCTTATTTTGATTTTCCCACGGCAAAACTTAAGTTGGTCGGCATAACCGGCACAAACGGTAAAACGACCACCGCATTTATGATCGATGCTATCCTTCACACGGCCGGCATAAAAACCGGTTTGCTTGGAACGGTTGAGTACCGGATCGGCGATGAGACGGTACCGGTCGATAGAACAACCCCGGAATCCCTCGATATGCAAATGCTATTTAAAAAGATGGTCGACACGGGTGTGGAGGCTGCCGTTATTGAGGTTTCTTCGCATGCGATCGATCTTTCGCGGGTTGCCGCGTGCGATTTTGACGCGCTTGTTTTTACTAACCTTAGCCAAGATCATCTCGATTATCACAACACCATCGGCGAATATTTTGACGTGAAGAAAAAGATATTCGATGCGACGTTGCAGTGCAAAACGACGCATATTATTAACATTGACGACCCATACGGCCGCAAACTCGTTCGCCCCGACAGATCAGGGCAAATGCGTTATAGCACTAAGGATGAAGCAGAACTTAACGCCGCAAATATCGAACTTTTCGCGGACGGCTCGTTCTTTACATTGAACGCACCGGCAGGTGCGAGTGAAATCCGAATCCAGATGCCGGGGTCATACAATATTTATAACGCTCTGGGTGCGGCAGGCGCCGCTTTAGCCCTTGGTATCGATTTGCCTGTCATTAAGGGTGGGCTTGAGGGGCTAACATGCGTCCCGGGCAGATTTGAGCGTATTGATTGCGGCCAGGATTTTAGCGTCATCGTTGATTACGCGCACACTCCGGACAGCCTGGAAAAGGTGCTTACGGCGGCACGCCAGCTAACACAGGGCCGTCTCATTACGGTGTTTGGGTGCGGCGGCGATCGCGACCGGGGGAAACGGCCGCTTATGGGTAAGGCCGCCGTCACAATTAGCGATGATGTGGTAATTACCTCTGATAATCCTCGCAGCGAAGCGCCAATGGGTATTATTGAGGAGATTGTAGAAGGCGTTAGGGAGCTAAAAACAAATAATTATACCATAGAAGAGGATAGAAAACAAGCGATTGAAAGAGCATTGCAAGGAGCGCGAAAGGGCGACTTTGTAGTAATAGCAGGTAAAGGCCATGAACAAGGCCAAGAAATTGCAGGAAATAAAATACCGTTTGATGATGCGAAAATTGCGCGGGAATATCTTAAGGGGATGGTATTGTGATCCCGCTGAGGGTACGCGAGCTAGTTGAGAGCACCAGAGGTGTGCTGCTTAACGGTACGGATACAACAAAAATATCAGGCATAAGTATCGATAGCCGCACGATCAAGGGAGGGGAATTATTTATTCCCCTTAAAGGCAACGGCGATGGGCACCAGTTTATACAGGATGCCCTTGTTGCCGGTGCGGCGGGTGTTTTGGTGGAAAAGGAAGCAAGTAACAAAGAATATTATCTGTCGCTTGTGGGGTCGCAGTGTGTGATTGAAGTCGGCGATACGCTTAAAGCGCTTCAGGCAATAGCGACCCATTATCGAAAAAAGCTGTCGGTTAAAGTAATCGGGATAACCGGAAGTACCGGCAAGACAACGACAAAAGACATGCTAAACTGTGTGCTTGCATATAAGATGCGGGTTATCAGTACGGATAAAAATTATAATAACGAAATCGGCGTCCCGCTGACCATCTTGCGGGCGGATGAAAAAACCCAAGCCATGGTGGTCGAAATGGCTATGCGGGGCCCCGGCCAGATTCGCGAACTCGCAGATATCGCGCAACCGGATATCGGAATCGTGACCAATATCGGGCAAGCCCACATCGAGCTTTTAGGCTCGGAAGAAGCGACTGCGTTCGCCAAAGCGGAGCTTATCGAGGCTATTCCCGAAGATGGTGTCGTAGTCCTAAATGCGGATGATCTTTGGACATCGGATATCGCACAGCGCGCGCACGGTCGTGTTGTAACTTATGGCATCATGGAAGGCGATGTAAAGGGCAACAAAATTGAGGTCGACGAGCTTGGAAAGGCAAAATTCTCGCTGACGGTTAACAATGGCTCTGCCTATACCGTGCGATTACCGATTCCCGGCAGACACAATGTTTATAATGCACTGGCGGTTGCAGCGGCTGCAACCGCGGTCGGCTTAACACCGGATGATATAAGGATCGGGCTCTCGAATTGCAGAACATCGGCTATGCGCATGGAGATTTTTGCGCTCGATGAAAATATGCTAATCTTAAACGACGCCTACAACGCCAATCCGACGTCCATGCAGGCTGCGTTGGCAACGCTAATGGACGTCAGGACAAAGGGCAGGCATATTGCGGTTCTCGGCGACATGCTAGAGCTTGGCAGGGTATCGAACGAAGCACACAAACAGGTTGGTGAAATTGTCGCTTCGCTCGGCGTAAGTATCTTAGTTGCCGTTGGTGAGGAATCTCAAGTTATGGCTGATAGTGCTCTAAAGTCAGGCATGAACCAAAAGACCGTTATTACGTGCCCGGACGCAGATACGGCAGCCCAACTGTTACGCCAGCTCATCGAGCCCGGAGACGTTGTACTGGTAAAAGCGTCGCGCGGGATGGGCTTAGAGGCGGTAGTGCGAACGCTCGTAAAAATCTAAATGTAAATTAAGTGTAAAGCTAGCTAGAAGCAATATGTTGAAATACACGTTGAAAAATAAAGTAGTTGATATGCAACTTTACAAGGGACAGTAGTAGCGATGGTACATATTCTAAGATATCCGACGTATCAGATTTTCCTGACAGCTGTGCTGGCTCTCGTAATAACGGCAGTTTTAACGCCGCTATGGATCAGGTTACTCAGAAAAGAAGGCGTTGGGCAGGTCATCCGTATCGATGGACCGCAACAGCACCTGATAAAGTCGGGAACGCCGACAATGGGCGGCGTCATTATTATCCTGACCGTCGTGGTGGCGTACTTATTGACAGCGAGTTTTCATAGCAGAAGCATTGTCGCGCTGTTGACGCTATTGGCGTGCGGGTTTGTCGGTTTTATAGACGATTACCGCAAGGTAGTTAAGGCACGCTCGCTCGGTATAAAGGCTCGCACAAAAATCATCTGGCAAGTGGTCATCGGAGTAATCGCGGGAGTTGCTGCGGTTAACTTCGCGCATCTTGGGACATCTGTTGAAATTCCACTTACCAATCTGGTTGTTCCGCTAGATTGGCTCTCGTTTTCTTTTACTGTCGCAAATATTAATATCGTGGTGCCGACGCTCTATATCGCGATGGTTGTTTTAATCATCGTTTCAGGGGCGAATGCCGTTAACTTGACCGATGGTTTGGACGGACTTGCCGCCGGCACCGTCATGATAGCGATGCTTGCCTACGCCGGCATCGCGTTCCGGCAAAACAACCTTGATCTGGCCATTATCTGCGCGGCGATAGGCGGTGCGTGCATTGGCTTCTTGTGGTTCAACAGCTATCCGGCAAGTATTTTTATGGGAGACACCGGGTCGCTGGGTCTTGGCGGCGCCATTGCGATAATGGCGATTTTAACGAAAACTGAGCTGCTGCTCGTGTTGATCGGTGGTATTTATGTGATCGAGGGGTTATCGGTTATCGGACAAATCGTCAGCTACAGGTATTTTAAACGAAGAATTTTAAAAATGGCGCCGATACACCATCACTTTGAAATGTTGGGGTGGTCTGAAACGCAGATTATGATGCGGTTTTGGATCATATCCGGTGTATTTGCAGGCATAGGCTTTGGAATTTACTTCATGATGGCAACACGGGGTGGTTAGCGCATTGGATTTTGCAAGTAAGCATGTTCTCGTACTTGGATTAGGAAAAAGTGGGAAAGCCGTATCGCTTGCCCTTAAGAAATTGGGGGCAGATGTGTTGGCTTCCGATACGGCTACGAGCGTAGCTGTACAAGATATCGCAGATGAACTTAGTAAAGCAGGCGTTAAAGTTGTTCTCGGCAACCAGGGAGAAAAGCTGCTCGATAATGTTGACGCGGTTGTCGTAAGCCCCGGTGTTCCGAGCAACGTGTTGGTTCTCGAGACAGCCAAAAGGCGAGGCATCCCGGTCTTAAGCGAGATCGAGTTCGCATATAACCTTACCGACGTGCCTGTCATAGCAATTAGCGGTACAAACGGCAAGACGACAACGACAACGCTCATAGGTGAAGTATTCAAGAATGCGGGAAAGGCTGCAACAGTCGCCGGCAATATCGGAACGCCGCTGGTAGGCGCTGTCGATAATAAAGATATAGAGACGCTCATCGTTGAGGTGAGCAGTTTTCAGCTCGATACGATTAACGAATTTCGACCGAAAATATCGGTGCTTCTTAATGTAACCGAGGACCATCTCGACTGGCACCCGGATTTTGAAGATTATATGAGAGCTAAAGCGCGTCTGTTTATGAATCAGCAGTCGGATGATTTTGCCGTCGTAAATATAGACGACCCCGTCGTTGCGAGGCTTGTTTCCGATATCCGTGCAACCGTTATAGCAACCAGCAAGTTTACCAAACCGGAGTGCGGCGTCTTTATAAAAGACGGACGAATTACGGTTCGGCTCGGCGATGATATAGATACAGATATTTGCGGAACCGAGGAACTCAAAATTCTTGGGAGCCATAATCTCGATAATGTGATGGCGGTAGCCGGCGCCTGTTGTGCCGCCGGTATCAGCCCTAAGGTGATTCGCGATACAGTCATCGCTTTTGGCGGGCTCAAACACCGGATCGAATATGTTGCTACGGTTGACGGTGTTCGCTACTACGATGATTCGAAAGCAACGAACGTCGACGCCACAATTAAGGCGCTCACGGCGTTTAAAGAACCGACAATCCTTCTTGTTGGCGGAAGAAATAAAGGAAATAGTTTTAAGCCCCTTGCCCAAAGTATTCACAGCAACGTACAAGCAATCATCGGCTTCGGTGAAGCCGGGCGCGAAATTGTAGGCAAAATGCCCGATTTCACAGCCAGGCAGTATGCGGAGACCGTCGATGGTGCGGCTAAGCTGGCATTTGAACGTGCAAAATCCGGTTGGATTGTACTGTTCTCGCCGGCATGCGCCAGTTTCGACGCATTCTCGGGATACGCCGAGCGCGGTGATGCATTCCAAAGAGTCGTAACAGCGCTTGGGGAAGGCAATGACATCGAGCAAAGCTAAGGGTAGAAAACATCACAATCGAAAATCAACCCAGGATAGGAAGAACTATCACTGGATGCTCGGCGTCGTCTATATTATGGTGCTTTTCGGGCTCATCATGATACTCTCGGCAAGCTCGATTCGGGCGTTTGCCGGCACCGGGGACAGTTATTACTACATTAAAAAACAATTTTTGTGGATGATTGTGGGTTCGGTTGCTCTTTTTGTATTCTCGCGAATTCCGGTACACCGGTTGCAGCAGCTCACAAAGCCCGCCTTGTATTGTGTTGCAGCTCTGTTAGTCGGTGTTTTGATTCCCAGCATCGGCCACGAGGTCGACGGATCGAGCCGCTGGATCCCTATCGGTGGGTTTCGCCTTCAGCCATCCGAATTCGCTAAATTTGCGATCATACTATATACTGCGGATTTTTTAGCAAAGAAAAAAGGCAAAATTAAAGATATCCAGGAATTATTTTCCCCATATGGTTTGATTGTCGGAGCTTTTGTCGTTCTCGTAATGTTGCAACCGGACTTGGGTACAACGTTGACCATGTGCCTGGGCGCTTTTACGCTGCTTTTTATATCCGGCCTCGAACTTCGCATGATCGCTGTGATCGGAATTGCCGGCGCCATTGTTGGCGCATTTTCTATTTTATCTCGTGATTATCAGCTTAAACGCTTTACCGCCTTTTTAAATCCTAATGCCGACCCACTTGGCGCTGGATACCACATACGCCAATCGCTCATAGCATTTGGTTCGGGCGGCCTATTTGGCGTTGGGCTTAGCATGAGCAGGCAAAAATATTTTTATCTGCCTGCGGCGCATACCGACTTTATTTTCGCAATTATTGGGGAAGAGCTCGGTCTTATCGGCACAGTCTTCACAGTTGGGCTTTTCACAGTGTTTGCATATTACGGGATCAGGATCGCCTTTCAAAGCAAAAATACCTTTTCGCGCTACCTTGGCGCGGGTATTACTTCGATGATCGCACTGCAGGCCCTGGTCAATATGGGTGCGGTCACCGCCGTATTGCCGGTCACAGGTATCCCGATGCCGTTCATCAGCTATGGCGGCTCATCACTTATGGTGAATCTTGCGTGCGTGGGGATTCTTCTTAGTATCGCCCTAGAAAACGAGCGCACAACGCGTGGCCGCAGGTCTAAGCCCGAACTCCACATCGTCGGCGACAGCCATGATCTTGAAGATGAGCATGTAGCAAAGCGAAGGACGAGGGCGAAAAAGCGGAGCTCAAGTAGCAGTGCCACGCGGGGTAAACCCAAGAAGAGCAGTTCAACAAACAAGAGGGGTAAGGCTTCGAGCGCTTCGACATCGAGAGATTCCAGGTCTACTAGCACTTCAAGGTCAAAATCAGGCACAATAGAAACTAAACAAACCGGGAGAACAAAATCACATGCGAGTAGTAATAAGCGGCGGCGGGACAGCGGGTCACGTGTATCCAGGCCTAGCCCTCGCCAAAGCACTTCAAAAAATAAAAAATGATATAGATATACTCTATATCGGAACCACAAACGGTCTTGAAGCGACGATTGTGCCGCAGGCAGGCCTTAATTTTAAAGTCGTCGATGCCCGAGGCTTACCAAGAAAACCATCGGTTAAAGCGCTTGCGACATTTTTCTCGGCGGGCCGGGGCACAATTGAAGCGGCCGGCATATTGAAAAACTTTCAACCTGATGTCGTCATCGGAATGGGGGCGTATGTAAGCATGCCCGTTGTGGGTGCCGCCGTACTCCGGAAAATCCCTACGATTATCCATGAGCAAAACGCTGTTCCGGGTTTGGTTAACCGGGTGCTCGGGAAGGTTGTATCGGCAATCGCGGTATCGTATCCGGGCATGGAAAGCCATTTTCCAACAGGCAAGCGGATAGTGTTTACCGGTAATCCCATCAGGGAAGAGGTTATGCGGGTTGACAGGCAGGAAGCGGCGCGAGCATATTCGATCGAAGAATCGCGAAAAGTCGTGCTGATATTTGGCGGTAGCCGGGGGGCCCAAAAGATCAATGAATCAGCAGTAGGATTGTATGACCATTGGCGACACAACGATGGCTTGCAGATAATCCACTCTACGGGTAAGATAAACTATGATCCGGTGAGGGAGTCGATTGACGCATTGAGATCGGCAGGAGATTCGCTCGCTTACAGCACATATCCATATATAGATGATATGGGTGGGGCTTATGCGGTGGCTGATCTCTTAGTCTGTCGTTCGGGGGCTACAACGATAGCAGAGATTTCCTCTATCGGGCTACCAGCTATTTTGATCCCGTACCCTTATGCAACCGATAATCACCAGGCAGAAAATGCGCGCCAGCTTGAGCGTATGGGCGCCGCAAAAGTGATCCTGGATCAAGATGTTACGAGCGATTCGTTGTGCGGCGCGGCAGAAGAGCTCGTCTTTGACAAGGAGAAGCTCGCAGCTATGTCTGCCGCATCACTGGAGTTTGGTCGGCCTCGTGCGGCGGGTGAGCTTGCCGATCTGGTATTTGAGGTAGCGCAGAGTAAGAAGAACGAACAACCTATAGAAAACAAATTGGGAAGTAGCTACTAATGAACCAAGAGACGCAAAATTAGAGGAGACACAATAATGGTTGAAAATTTGATGCATATTCACTTCATAGGTATCGGCGGTGCAGGTATGAGCGGTATCGCTAAAGTATTACTTGAAAAAGGGCATTCAGTCAGCGGTTCTGATTTGAAAGACTCACGCTATACCGCGGCGCTTAAAGAACTGGGAGCGACGATCTACATAGGCCACAACAGCGACAATATTAAAAATCCTGACGTTGTGGTCGTTTCAACTGCGATTCCCGAAGCAAATCCGGAAGTACGGGCTGCCAGGCAAGCCGATATTTCGATTATCCGAAGGGCCGAGATGCTTGCGTGGCTCGGTCGGGATTTACGCAGTATTGCGGTAGCCGGTACTCACGGCAAAACGACAACCACATCGATGGTTTCATGCGCTTTTGAGAAAGCGGCGCTCGATCCGACGTTTCTCATCGGCGGCGAACTAAATGATATAGGGAGCAATGCCAAACACGGTAGCGGCGAGTTCTTGATCACCGAAGCCGATGAAAGCGACGGCTCGCTGTTATATCTTAACCCTGAAGTAATTGTTATCACCAACATTGAAGCGGATCATTTAGATCATTATAAATCGCTCGATGAGATCGAAGACGTTTTTTATACTTTCGTCGAGTCGATTCCCGAGCAAGGTTTTGTAGTTGCATGCGCCGATAACCCTGGTGTCGGGCGCTTGATGAATCGTTCTAAGAAGCGGTTTGTTACCTATGGCATAGAGTACGAGGGAAATGATGGGATAAAGCTCGACTTTATAGCTCGCAATATCCAGCAGAAGCGGCTCGGTAGCACATACGATGCTTACCAGGGCGACACCTTGATCGGCACAATCGATTTAGGTGTCCCGGGCGTTCATAACGTATACAATTCGCTGGCAACAGTAGCCCTCAGCATGAGCCTTAGTCTTGATAAGGACGCCGTATTTGCAGCCTTGCATCAATTTGCAGGGGTGAAACGGCGGTTCCAAATAATAGGGAAAACGCCCGAGCTAACGCTCGTAGATGATTACGCACACCATCCAACCGAAGTGAAGGCGACGCTTAACGCCGCACGGGGCGGCGATTGGGAACGGCTCATATGTGTATTTCAACCCCACAGATACTCGCGGACTAAGTTCCTGGGCAAGGAATTCGGGGCGGCGTTTAAAGATGCGGATATCGTTGTCCTTACCGATGTATACGCTGCGGGCGAAGAGCCGATACCGGGTGTGACGGGCAAAGTCATTGTGGACGCGGTGCTCGCGGAAAGCCCGCGAAAGAATGTCGTCTATTTACCAAAAAAGACCGAGATACCTAAGTTTCTTCTTGAAACGGTAAAAGAGGGGGATCTAGTCCTGACAATGGGTGCCGGTGATATCAGCGCTATTGGGGAAGATTTCTTCAACATGGTGGCGCACCACTAAAAACAAGCCCTAAAATAGAAAATTGAACGAGAAATTATTCGCAACTGCGTACAGATAAAACCGTTTAAATAGGTGAAGGGAGCATGGTTGAGCGGCAGGTACATCAACCGGGCGTTCGAGACGCTTGAGAAACACCTGAAAGGCAATGTAGTTCGCGATAAGATTCTCGCGAAAGAAACAACCATGCGCGTAGGCGGGCCTGCCGGGCTGTTCGCGATTGCTGATTCGATAGAGCAGCTCCATATCGTGGCGACCACAGCAAAAGAGTGGGGCCTGCCGCTTTTCATTATAGGTAAGGGCTCAAACCTGCTTGTATCAGATGCGGGCTTCCCGGGTATCGTGATGCGTCTTGGCAGTGACTTTATGCGTAAAAGAGTTGACGGTTCCTACCTGCGGGCAGGCGCCGCCATTTCATTGCCCTTACTCGTGCAGACCGCGGTAAGATGCTCGCTCGCGGATTTGAGTTTCGCTGTCGGGATACCTGGAAGCCTCGGTGGTGCGCTGGTGATGAATGCTGGTGCGCACGGGAGCTGTATGGCTGATATCGTGCGAGACGTTGTAGTATATACAAGTGCGGGCGAGCTGATTGCGCTGCAAAAAGATGCGCTTAAGTTTGAGTACAGGAACGGCGGTTTTAGCAGTGGCGATATCATTGTCGAGGCGACAATGGCGCTCGCAGCGGCGGATGAAGATGGTATTAAGCGTCGCATGGAAGACAACTTCGCCGCACGCAAAAGCAGCCAGCCGCTTAGATATCCGAATGCCGGAAGCGTTTTCAAAAACCCGATCAGCACGTCTGCCGGAAAGCTTATCGAGGATGCAGGCTGCAAAGGCATGCGGATTGGTGGCGCAGAGGTCTCGACGAAGCATGCAAATTTTATCATTAACCTTGAAAACGCAACCGCGTTTGATGTATATTCGCTCCTACGAGCTGTTCAAAAGCGAGTGTTTGATATTCACGGTATCATTCTCGAGCCTGAGATAGAGTTCCTCGGTGAGTTCGATGAGGCATTGATTGCAGTTACGAACGACCGGTGATGTAATCAGTCATAACACACATCATAGTTTAAGAAGTAGCAGGTGATGCAAATGGTTGAAGGCAGAAGTCTGGCGCGCTCTAAGGCGGAAGAACGGTATCGAAAAATCGCACACATCAAGCGGCAACGCCGCCTTAGAGTCACGGTCTTGTTCGGATCAATCTTTATTATTATTACTCTCGTGTATTGGCTCTACAACTCGAGTCTGTTCAATATCACCAACATAGACGTAGCTGGAAACAAGTTTATCCCATCGTCCAAAATAGCTGCCGCGTGCGGTGTGACCGAGAATACCAGCCTTTTAAATGTGCCGGTCAAAGATATTCGCCGGAAACTTCTCAAAGACCCATGGGTTCAGGACGCTCAAGTCAAGCGTGCTTTACCGCATACTTTGCGCGTTGATATTGTTGAGAGAACACCGATAGCTCTCATTTCGCACGCAAATAAGTTCTATATGATCGATGCAAATAAGTGTGTAATCGCCGAGCGTCCAAATTCTGACGGTGTAACCATACCGATTATTACAGATATTCCGGTTGCCAAGGTGCAAATCGGTCACCGTATCGTGAATAGCTCGCTTGAAAATGCCATCTTATGCCTGAACTCAATGCCGGCATCCCTCAGAAATTCAATTAATCTGCTCTCGGCATCATCTATCGATAAGTTGTCCCTGTACAATCGAGCAAATATTGAGATACTCTACGGAGAAGCGAAACAGGCTGAAGATAAAAATACAGTGCTCGCAGGAATCTTAAAAAAGCAGGGCAAGCAAGTAGTGTTTATTGATATACGAAGTTATCCTCATTCAGATCCCGTTATTAAACGCATGGATTCCGTACCGTAAGCGCTAGCTCGCTATCCAAGGGCCAGCTTTGACGGGGAACACCGTTTACCACGCTTTATTCTAGCTGCTCAGGGGCAAAGTGCTGCTAGAATGGCAATCATTTCCATGCAAAAGTTTTATGAAATGAGGTTGCTTTTTTTGCTTGGATAGGATAAGGTTATTGCTGAGATTCAGAATGCGTAGCACTATATATGTACTAGAGATAGAGGCTACAACACTAAATCACTAGTTGAGGGTTGGAAGGAGGCTTCTTGGTGTTAGATGCGGGCGCAAATTACCTAGCAGTTATTAAAGTAGTCGGAGTCGGTGGGGGCGGAACCAACGCGGTTAACAGGATGATCGAAGCGGGCCTCAGGGGCGTAGAGTTTATCGCATGCAATACCGACGCACAGGCGCTTCTAATGTCTGATGCAGACTACAAAGTCCACATAGGCGCTAATCTGACCAAAGGCCTTGGAGCGGGAGCCGATCCTGAAATCGGCTTTCAGGCTGCCGAAGAAAGCAGAGATGATATCAAAGAAGCTCTGCAGGGCGCGGATATGGTTTTCGTAACCGCCGGCAAAGGTGGTGGCACCGGTACAGGTGCAGCCCCGGTTATCGCGGGAATCGCGAAAGAGATCGGGGCCCTAACGGTAGGCGTAGTAACAAGACCGTTTAGTTTTGAAGGTCGTAAGCGTTCGATGCAAGCCGACGAAGGCATTATGAAGCTTCGTGAAACAGTCGACACCCTCATTATTATTCCAAACGATAGACTCCTGCATGTTGCGGAGAAAAAGACCTCAATTGTTGAGGCGTTCCGGATGGCCGACGACGTTCTCCGTCAAGGCGTCCAGGGCATAACCGATTTAATCACCGTCCCCGGCTTAATAAATCTCGACTTTGCCGATGTGCGCACGATTATGTCGAATGCCGGCTCAGCGCTTATGGGCATCGGCGTTTCAAGCGGTGAAAACCGTGCGGTCGAAGCGGCAAAGAGCGCGATATCCAGCCCGCTGCTTGAGGCATCGATTGAAGGTGCGCAAGGTGTTCTCTTGAACATCTCCGGCGGATCAGACCTCGGTCTGTTTGAAGTTAATGAGGCGGCAGAGGTTGTTGCGAACGCGGCTCACCCTGAAGCGAATATTATCTTCGGTGCGGTTATCGATGACACACTTGGCGATGAAGTCAGGGTTACGGTTATCGCGACCGGATTTGATTTAAGGAAACAAGAGAAACTCGAGTTTGTTCAGAAAGCGCAACCCGAGGAACATGTTTCAAATATCCCGACATTTGATACGGAAGATCTCGATATCCCAACGTTTTTAAGAAAACGCTAGGGTTAACACAATATTTAAGATGAAATGCCGCCGAGCATTAAGCCGGCGGCATTATTTTTATAGGTTAATCTGTTTTTCAATGAGCTTCATTGCGGATGCTGTTAAGTATAAATAGTCAGTCGCGGTTTTCATACCAGAATATAGTTGAGAGGTTTTTCGAAAATACTTGCATGAAGCAATGATGTCGCAATGGAGGCGACGGCACAGTGGCCCAAGAAGCGTGCGCACAATCCAATTATAGTTTAATGCTTGAAGCGGGAGACGGTTTTAATGTTCTTGTAGCGGAGCCTCTTCTTGCTCGGGACAAAATCCTCGTGGCCTTTTCCGGGCGCCGTGGCGGGGTGAGCGAGGGTGCCTTTTCATCGCTTAATCTGGGATTGCACGTTGGCGATAATCCGGAGCGCGTCATCGCCAATCGCGAGAGAATCCTTAGCCATTTTGATCTAAACATCGAGGATGCTGTTTGTGCCGAGCAGGTACACGGCACTCGGGTACAGCGTGTGAGTTCGCTCGAAAGCGGTAGGGGCGCCCGCTTGCTGACGGGCACGATTGCCGGTACCGACGCGCTCACTACGGATCAAGCCGAGTTGCCGCTTATGCTCTTTTTTGCCGATTGCGTGCCTATCATAGTTGTCGAGCCGAAGAAGAGGATTATCGCGGTCGCGCATGCCGGGTGGAGAGGTGTCTACGGCAACATAGTTGAATCTACGACCGCGGCCATGGTTTCGAGTTGGAACCTATCGCCACAAAATCTTTTTGCATTTATCGGCCCTTCGATATGCGGCTGTTGTTATGAGGTAAGCTCTGAAGTAATGGACGCGTTCAAGGATCGTTTTATGCGGTTTGACGGCTGGCGCCATGAAAACCGCATAAACCTGGTGGAGATCGCCAGATTGCAGTTAACGGCAAGCGGAATTTCACCACAGCAAATTATATCGGCGGATATTTGTACGGCATGTCGGCACCAAGATTATTTTTCGTATCGGGCCGATAGCGGCATAACGGGCAGGCATGCCGCAATTGCCGCAATTCTTTCAGAAAGTTATCGCGGCGCTACAAAGCTTTAGCGAATAATGGTAGTATATGTTGAAATAAGGCTACTTAGACGAGTTGGGAAGAATAAATGCTCAGAAAAACATTCCACGATGAGCTCAAAGATCTTACGGCGGATGTCTTGGCGATGGGGCGTGTTACCCGCCAAGCCATAGGTAATGCTGTACAGGTTGTCGTTGATTGCGATATTGAGCTTGCCGATGAGGTTATAGCGATCGACGATACGATCGACGCAATGAATTACAACATCGAAGAGCGTTGCATGGAGCTTATCGCCCGCCAAGCACCGGTGGCAAAAGATTTGAGGCTGTGCTGGACGACGATGTTTATCGCGCTTCATCTAGAACGGATGGGTGATCTTGCTGTCAACCTTGCCAAAGGCGCGAAACGATGCCCGAAAGATGAGTTCGCCGCACCTGTATCGCAACATATAAACGAGATGGGGCGTGAGACGCTGATTCTTGTTGACATGGCGCTAAAGGCTTTTGAAGAAAAAGATCTTGAACTTGCGAGCAAGCTCGGCGGCCTCGACGATAAAATCGACCGCATGTATAAAAATATTTTTACACGGTTAGCGAAATATCAAGACAATGAATCGGTTGAATCAATCGGCAGCATACTTTTGGCAAGCAGATATCTCGAGCGCATAGCCGACCATTGCGTAGATATCGCCGATCGCATTGAATATCTTGTCACAGGGCACGTGCCAGGGGAATTATAGCTGACTGATACGCATTCTCAACTTAATAACACGTTGATTTTTGGCGGGAACACCGGATAAATATGGGTTTTTCCGCCTTTTTTAAGATTTAGCGTAAGAAAGCAGGAGTACTACATACCAATATAGAAATTTTTATAGATTATGTCGATAACTAAAAATGTACTGACAGTAAGAAAACGCATTGAAGAAGCGGCACAAAAGAGCGGCCGGAGCCCAGAAACGATCACGCTTGTCGCTGTGACTAAGAATCAACCTCTCTCAGCCGTATTGGAAGTGGTCAGTGCGGGTGTTACTGATATCGGTGAGAACCGGTCTCAAGAGTTAATTCCTAAGCAAGCGGCAGCAGGGAAGGGGATTAACTGGCATTTTATCGGTCATTTGCAAAGAAATAAAGTAAGGTATATCATACCTTACGTCTACCTGATACAATCAGTAGACAGCAGGGCTTTGGCTCAGGAGATAAGCATGAGGGCTAAAGCGATCGGAAAAACGCAGGACATTTTGCTTGAAGTAAACACGTCTGAAGAGCCGAGCAAACACGGTTTTGCGCCCAGAGACATCGTCTCAGCAGCTCAGGACATTGAAGGATTAGCGAATATACGCGTAAAAGGGCTCATGACAATGGCACCTTTTACTGAAGATACGGCTGTTTTAAAGAGTCACTTTGCAAAAACAAAGGAAATATTCGATAATCTAACTAGCAAGCAAGGCGAAAAACTGGACATGCGTTATCTCTCCATGGGTATGACCAATGATTTTGAGATAGCGATAGAACACGGTGCCAACATGGTACGCATAGGAACGGCTTTATTTACACCTTAGGAGGAGCTTAGGAGGAGAATATATATGCGTGAGAGCATCTGGCGCAAGACGATGAACTACTTCAAACTAACAGAGGAAGAACCAATCGAAAGCACTTTTGAAGATCTGGACGACTACGACAGCTACGAGGATTTTGACCAGGCGCCGACCGTGCGTAAAATCACGCGGTACCCCGATCTCGATAGGGCGCACAAAAGCAGCACGGCATCTTTGCGGTCTATCGCCCCACCACCGCAAGTAAAAGTGCATATCGTTGAACCTTCGAATTTTAACGATTGCCAACAGATTGCGGATAAGTTCAAAACGGATATCCCGGTTATTATCAATCTTCAGCGAAGCGACGCCGATTTGGCGAAGCGACTCATCGATTTTGCAAGCGGGTTGACCTATGGTCTTAACGGCGGCATGCAGAAAATCGCAGAGAAAGTATTTCTGCTCACGCCGAGTAACGTTGAAGTATCGGCGGAAGAACGTCGTCGTTTGCAGGAAAAAGGGTTTTTTAATCAGTTCTAGGAGGCTTTGTTGCTAGCAAGAAAAACGCTCGCTGTTATCGGGGCCGGTCAAATGGGCGAAGCATTATTTCGCGGTTTCTTGGCAGCCGGTATTGTACAACCCGAGCAAATTCTCCTAAGCGATGTAAATATTGAGCGCTTAGAGGCGCTCAAATCCGAATATCACGTCAATATTACGACTGATAATCGAGCGGCGATCGAGCGCGCCGATATAGTTTTGCTAGCTGTAAAACCGCAGCAGATTGTGGCAATGTTAACCGAAACGCGAAGCGCGTTTACTGAAGATAAGCTTGTGGTATCAATTGCAGCAGGCGTACCAACCGAAAAGATACAAGATCTCATTGGGAAAGCATTGCCGGTTATCAGAGTTATGCCGAACACGCCGGCCTTGGTTTCAATGGGAATGTCGGCCGTCAGCCGCGGAAAATATGCAGGCGATGAGGCTGTGGAAATAGCATTACAATTGTTCAAAGCGGTCGGTGAAGCGATTGAGCTTCCTGAAAATTTGCAGAATCAAGTTACTGCGGTAAGCGGCTCCGGCCCGGCGTATGTTTTCTTGATGGCGGAAGCGCTAATAGCTGCCGGTGTCAGGGCGGGGCTTGAACCGGATGCGGCACGTACCCTCGTTGTGCAAACAATAGCGGGCTCGGCGGAACTCTTGAAAAAAACCGGGGAGGAAGTCGGCGTATTGCGGGAGAGGGTAACGTCCCCAGGTGGAACCACCGCAGCCGCTTTGCAGGTATTTTCTAATCACGAATTTAATATTATAGTACAAGAAGCAGTGGATGCTGCAATAAAACGGGCTGAGGAATTGGCCTAAATGGAGGAAGAATTACGTGCCGCTCGCATCAGGGATTGCCTTGTTAATCCAAATACTGAATATTGTGTTCCAGCTGCTCACAATATTCATCTTAATTAGAGTCGTGCTATCGTTCATAACGATTCCGTCAAACAACGTTACGCGACCGATACTAAATTTTATCTTCGATGTAACCGAGCCGATAATGCGGCTCGTTAGAAACATAATTCCGCCGATCATGGTCGGTGGAGTAGGTTTGGATCTATCGCCGATATTTGCGATTATCTTGTTGAACATTATCCAGATAATTATAGTTTCTGTGTTAAGGCTCTTTGTTTAGTCAAAGCAACAATCGTATTAGTTGAAGAGGAGGACGTAGATGAAGTTAACGCCGCTAGACATCCACCACAAAGAGTTCCACAGGTCAATTCGTGGATACAATGAAGAAGAAGTGGATAGGTTCCTGGACGAGGTTGCCGAGGAGTTTGAACACCTCTTCAAGGAGAACATTGAGATCAAAGAGCAAATTGAGAAATCAAGGCAGGATCTCGAGGGCTATTCAGGTATGGAAAAAACGCTTCAAAATACCTTGTTTTCGGCACAGAAATCGGCTGAAGAGATTGTGTCTCACGCAAAGAAGGAATCAGAGCTTATAATGCGTGACTCGGAACTCAAGAGCAAAGAGATCATTCAAGAGGCATACGATCTGAAGCGTAAATATGAATCGACGCTTACGCACTTAAAACAAGCCGAGGAAGAATTCCGCAGCAAGTTTAAGTCGATGCTTGAATCATATATGAGAATAGCTGACAGCACTGCGGCACTGGCCGATATTGGCAGCAATATCATCGGCATTAATGATATCCCGTCCCTTGAGCTGGAGAAGAAAGCTTCAGTAGACCAGGGGCTGCCACAAAATGGTGAAACGCAACACGTTGCTGATATCGAATTTGATTTGGAACCAAAGCTGGCACCGAATACGTATAGCGGCGAAACATATATGCCGGATGACCTCGAGTCGTTGACAGGATTTGAAGAGGCTTTTAAGCCATCAAACAAAAAAGCGGTCGGCGATGATATAGATCTAGATAAGCCAGATAATTTCGATATCGATAACCTGGCATTTTAGTCAGACTATTTATACCTGGCAGCTAGCGATATAGGTATTATCTATCCGTCGTAAACCGTAACCGGCAGGGGATTGCTGGTCGCTGATCGAATATGTGACAAGCAAAATATGCAAGTCGTTGATTGCCGATAGGGGAACGTGGACGAAAATAGCACGTATGCGACCGACTATAGCGACGGGACGCTCTTGAATGTGTGGATACAGCCGAGAGCGTCAAGGTCCGCTATTGTCGGCGTACATGGGGATAGCATAAAGATTGCCGTACAAGCTCCTCCCGCTGAAGGTAGAGCGAATGAGGAGTGTATTGCGCTGCTTTCTAATATTTTATCTTTGCCTAAACGCGAACTTACGATAAAATCAGGTCAGCAGAGTAGACATAAGACTGTTTTCATCAAAGGAGTTGCTCCCGAGATGGTGATAGCTGCAATTGAGAACGCGCTAAAGAAAGCATAACGCGTAGTGGGGATTTATAGGTGTCTAAAGTAATGAGTAGCACTGTTATTGATGACAGCTTAAAAGCATTTGTTCGCTCGTACGTCAATTCGCTCGTAGCATGGGCGGTTATAGTTTTTTATCATCAGAACCCGGGTGTTCGGGATAGAATTGAAGATCTTGCACGTCACTTAGGGCGTCGCGAGGAAGACGTAGAGCGCGCTGTCGAGTTTCTCACCGCCAGCGCGCTGTTGGAGAAGAACAGTGATGGTGAGGAAACAGTTTTCAGCTATCGTCCCGAGCCGGCGCTGAAGAATCAAGTCAATCTATTTGTAAATGCGCTGGATATCCGAGATCTCAGGTTATGGATTCTCTCAGAGGTTCTCGGGAAATAAATAATAAGAAATAATATTTAGAACATGCCGAATATTAAATTAGATATCTTAAAATATGCTAGACATTGAACCTATAATTGATCTATTAATTATTATGTAATATGGGTCCTTTCTCGTGTAGCTCGAGAGAGGGCTCTTTTAATGATAGAATTGGAATAATTTACAACGAGCTTAGGGGTGATTGATATAATGAGCGAGCAGCCCAAACAAGATTACAAAACAACTTTGAATCTGCCGCAAACCGACTTTCCTATGAGGGCGGGTTTACCGCAGAGGGAGCCGGAAACACTCAAGCACTGGAGTGATACGCACCTCTATGGAGAAATCCGCAAAAAATCCGCAGGAAAACCAAAATTTATTCTGCATGACGGGCCGCCGTACGCGAACGGCAACATTCACGCCGGTACGGCGATGAATAAAATTCTTAAAGACATAATCGTCAAATATAAGACTATGGCGGGGTTTGATAGCCCTTACGTACCGGGTTGGGATTGTCACGGCCAGCCGATCGAGCACAATGTTGAGAAACAGCTGGGCGAAAAAGCAAAAACGATATCACGTGCTGATTTCCGCACGCTCTGCAAGGAATATGCGATGGGCTTTGTTGATAAGCAGAGGTCACAGTTCATGCGGCTTGGCGTAACCGGCGATTGGTTTGACCCGTATCTGACATTGCGGCACGAGTATGAAGCTGCAAATGTAAAAATATTCGGCGAGCTGTACGAGTGCGGCCTTATCTATAAGCGTCGTAAACCGATTCACTGGTGTATTCACGACCATACTGCGCTCGCAGAAGCGGAGATCGAGTACAAAGAGGAATCTTCCCCGTCAATTTATGTAAAATTTCCGTTAAAGAGCGAGTTTGCCCCCATAGCAGCCCATAGCGAGCCAAAATTCGTGGTGATTTGGACCACCACACCGTGGACCCTGCCGGCGAACGTCGCCGTCGCGGTTCATCCGGATGCTTCATATACCGCGGTAAAAACAGCGGGACAGATTCTGATTTTTACTGAAGCACGCCTTGATGAGGTAGCAGCGGAGATCGGTATCGGCGAATATGAGATCGTTGCACGTTTCAAGGGCTCGGATATGGAGTTCTTGAAATACGAACACCCGCTCTTTCCTGAGAAAGAGGGCGTTGTTGTTCTTGCTGATTACGTTGGTTTGGATACAGGTACCGGCGCGGTTCACACGGCGCCCGGCCACGGCCAGGAAGACTATCTGACCGGCTTAAGATATGATTTACCGGCGCCGATGTCGGTTGACGGCAACGGTATGTTTACAAAAGAAGCAGGGCAATGGGCCGGTATGTCGATTTACGATGCCAATCCCAAGATATTAGATTTCTTGCGTGAAAAGGGATTATTAGCATATTCAACTTCAATTGCGCACGCCTATCCGTGCTGTTGGCGCTGCAAGAACCCGGTTATCTTCAGGGCGACAGAGCAGTGGTTCGTCTCGATGGATATCAATAATCTGCGCGGTGAAGCGCTGAAAGCGATCAATAACGTTAAGTGGATACCGGATTGGAGCGTACGGCGCATCAACGGCATGGTTGAGACCAGACCCGACTGGTGTATTTCGCGCCAGCGCGCATGGGGCGTGCCGATTCCGGCGTTTTACTGTGGCGATTGCCAGGAAGCTGTCGTCAATAAAACAACAATTAATGCGGTTATCGACCTCTTTATGAACGAAGGCGCGGATGCCTGGTTTACGAAGAGTGCGGAGGAAATCTTGCCGCAAGGCTTTGCGTGCCCGCATTGCGGCGGCATGACGCTCACTAAAGAGACCGATATTCTCGATGTCTGGTTTGAGTCCGGCGTAAGTCACGAGGCTGTTCTTAAGGTGTGGCCCGATTTGCGGTGGCCGGCAGATCTGTATCTGGAGGGCAGCGATCAGCATCGCGGCTGGTTCCAGTCGTCGCTTATGACGTCGACTGGCGTATACGATAGAGCCCCGTTTGATTCGGTTCTAACACACGGGTTCGTTGTTGATGGCGACGGTCGCAAAATGAGCAAATCGCTCGGAAATACCGTCGATCCGCTTGATGTCATCAAGCAGTCGGGCGCAGATATTTTGCGTCTCTGGGTCGCATCCAGCGACTATAGCGTTGACGTTGCGATCTCGCCTGATATCTTAAAGCACGTCGGTGAAGCGTATAGAAGAATCAGGAATACATTCAGGTTCCTGCTCGGAAACCTGTATGATTTTAAGCCCGGCATTGATACGGTCGAATATGACGAGATGCTTGAGGTCGATAAATGGGCTCTTCATGAGATGACGGCATTGCTAAAAACGGTAACGACCAACTTTGATGATTATCGCTATCACGCGATGTACCATACGGTCTACAATTTCTTTACGAATGAGTTGAGCTCGCTCTATCTCGATATATTAAAAGACAGATTGTATGCGTCGGCGCCAAACTCGGTTGAACGTAAAGCCGCTCAAACCGTAATGTTTGAGATACTGGTGACCTTTACGAAAATGCTTGCACCGGTTCTCGCGTTCACGTGTGAAGAGATCTGGGGCTATATCCCGGAAAGCGCGCGCGATGTTGCAAGCGTCCATTTAAGTGATTGGCCGGTTGCAAATGAGAGCTACCTCAATCCGGAGCTCGATGGAACGTGGAATAAGATCCTCAAAATCAGAGGCGAAGTAGCAAAGGCGTTGGAAGAGGCCCGAAATGCGAAGGCCATTGGCAGCCCGCTCGAAGCCCAAGTTGAGCTTTATGTGGATGGTGCGACCAGGGAATTCTTGGACCGTTACGCACACGGCCATTACGGGGATGCGCTTGCCCAGGTCATGATCGTGTCCAATGTGGTATTACTACCGTATTTTGAGGCTCCGGCGGATGCGTTCAAGAGCGAACTCATCCCGAACCTCGCGGTAAAAGTCTCGGCGGCACCGGGCGTAAAGTGCGAGCGTTGCTGGCGTTATGAAGAGACGGTCGGCGAGGAGGCGGATCACCCGAGCTTATGCGCGCGCTGCGCCGCAGTCATGGTGCACGTTTGATAGTAAACCACCGTCGACGGGTATATAAAATTACCTTATAAATTGTTGCATTAGCAATAAATTGTCGTTGCATTAGCAATGGGTTGTTGTGGGACAGGGCTCTCGTATAGGACAACGGTTAAGGAATTGCGGTTAAGGGGGAAGTCCCGTGGACGAGAAAGAGCTCAACAAGTTCAGGGAGTGGCTGTTAGCAGAAAAAAAGCGTCTTGAGAGCGAGCAGAAGTACGTTGATAGCACAATGGACCAGAGCCAAAGCGAGTGGATCAATGACGAGATGATCCAGAATCATCTCGCTGATATAGGCACCGAGACGTTCATGCGCGAAAAGGATCTTTCGCTATCGCTAAACGTAAACGACCTGATCGTAAAAGTAAATGAGGCCTTGAAGCGTATCGAAGACGTTACATACGGTTTCTGCAGGGTATGCGGTCGTCCAATCGAAAGGGAACGTCTCGAAGCGATCCCATATACGGATTTGTGTATTGAGGACAAAAAAAACGAGGAGCGAAGCTGGTAGTCTAGCTTCAATTCGAGGCTACAAGGAGTTCACGCGCTGAGACACTAAAAGCCTAATAATATATAAAGCTTGCGCCAAATTAAGTGCAAGCTTTACTATGTATAGGGCACACATAACGACTATTGCCGTGTGAGATGTTTATATGTAATGATTTCAGCAGCTCCGACAATTATCGTGTCAACCGGTTTTAGAGAGGTGCACCGGTGTTTCTAGCTATCATAGCATTGGTTGTTATAGTACTCGACCAGGCAACTAAAGTTTTCATTCGCTTATCCATGGCGTCAGGAGATTCCATTCCCGTAATACCGGGAGTGTTGCACATCACGTATGTAAAGAATCCCGGTGCTGCATTCGGCATGCTGCCAAACCATCAATTCATATTTCTGATTGTGAGCGTCCTGGTTATTATGATCACGCTTTCGTATTACTGGTTTGCGCGACCGGTTGACAAGCTTTCCAAGGTATCATTTGGCCTTGTGCTGGGTGGCGCTTTTGGTAATCTTATAGACAGGGTGTATCTCGGTAAAGTCACCGATTTTATCGATTTTCGGATATGGCCGGTGTTTAACGTGGCTGATTCGGCGATTGTTATCGGTATCGGCCTGGTAATTCTCATGCTGCTCAGCAGCGCACGAAAGGAAGTTGTCCAAGCAAAACAGCCGAGTTCATAGAATACGCATTAATAGAAGGATGATTATTTGTGCTACCAGTACTTTTTAAAATAGGACCGCTAACAATTCACACCTACGGCGTGGCGATGGCAATCGCATTCTTGGTTGCGGTAATTCTTATTCGAAGTGAAGCCAAGCGGAAAGGGTTTAACCCGGATATTGCCTACGATATCGTTTTGTTCGCGATGATCGGCGGTATTCTCGGCGCGAGAATCGTCTATGTTATTGATTTTTGGTCTGAATTTGCGAGCAACGTTGCCCAAATATTTGCAATCTGGCAGGGCGGCCTTGTATTTTACGGCGGCTTAATCGGCGGCGCCCTCGCTGTTGTGGGGTACGTTAAGCTGCGCAAACTTCCCGTTGGAAAAATTGCCGACATGGTTGCCCCGTCATTGGCGCTCGGTTCGGCAATCGGCAGGCTTGGTTGCTTCGCCAATGGATGTTGTTACGGCAAAGAAACAACGTTGCCCTGGGGCGTTACTTTTAATAATGCGGAATCCTTCGCCCGCCCGCTCGGTATACCGCTTCAACCGACACAGCTCTATGAGTTTGCATATAATATCGTAACTCTGGGCGTTCTGCTGTGGCTGAGGCCGCGAATAAAAAGCGACGGAATGCTATTTTGGGTATTCATTACGCTCTATGGCTTGTTCAGATTTATTGTTGAATTCTTCCGCGCGAACCCTGCGTTTTTGTTAGGGATGAGCGCTTCGCAGGCCTTTAGCATCGTGATGTTTATATCCGGTATTACGGTTATCTTTGGATACTACCTGAGGCAAGGTCAACTCGAGATTAAACGGGCAAACAAGTAGATGCGCGAAGAAGACAACGAGATACTTAGTGATGACAAGGAGATGTTTGAGTTCTCCCTGCTTGTCGGTGCCGATGACGCCGGTGAGCGGTTAGATGTCTTTCTCTCGAAAAACCCGGATATAACATCACGAAGTTTTGCGCAAACTCTCATCGACCGGGGGTTAGTGCTGGTCGACGGTAAACATTTAGCAAAGAATTACCGTGTGCAAAACGGCCAAATAATCGATGTAACGATTCCGCCGCCGGAGCTAACCGAAATCCAACCTGAGAATATCCCGCTCGATATTAAATATGAAGATAACGATCTAATTGTGTTGTCGAAGCCGGCCGGAATGGTCGTACATCCGGCGCACGGTCATTCAAGCGGGACGCTGGTAAACGCGCTGCTCGCACATGCTGAAAACCTATCAGGAATCGGCGGAGTGACGCGCCCGGGCATAATCCACCGGCTCGACAAAGATACATCCGGGCTGATGATCGTCGCAAAAAACGACCAAGCTCATCAGGCATTAAGCAAAGAGCTCAAAGACCGCGAAATCAAGCGGACCTATCTTACGCTGGTGCACGGTCGCTTTAAGGAGATCGAGGGTACGGTCGATGCCCCGATAGGTAGAAGCCCACGTTTTCGGCAGAAGATGTCAGTTATGGGCACAGCCGCACGTGATGCGATCAGCCATTATCGCCTGATCGCGATGTATGATGATTATAGCCTGGCCGAGGTAAGTCTGAAGACGGGGCGGACACATCAGATACGAGTGCACATGAAGTATATCCACCATCCCGTCGTGGGCGATCCCGTATACGGCACGAATGGTTCGAAGCGCGATCTCGGTCTTGCCAGGCAGTTTTTGCACGCGTATCGTCTAGAGTTCACGCATCCGAGAACGGGTGAGCGCATGTGCTTTGAAGACCAACTGCCGGCCGACCTGCAGGGAACACTCGAGCGGCTAAAAAAGATGTATGAAGAAGAACGAATTTAAGGTCGCCCGCCCCTAAATTTGCTGCAAAATATTGACTACCGAACACAATATCACTATCCTAATATTGTTTGTTTAATGAGCTTGCACTAATTAATCGATAATGTCGCGATAATTCTCGAGAATTAGGGCAGGCTTTTGTTATGCAGCTGCTCGTTTAGCTAAAAAATATATTGAGGAAAAAAATATTTAGCGTTATTATAGATTGGTTGGGTTCAAAAAGGTCAGGCCCTTCTAGGAGGTCAGTTGGAAAAAAGGGATTTATTAAAACACCCTATACAGCACCTCGATCTGAGTAAGATCGAAGGATTAGACCAGCTACTTCGGGGATTCGAAGCGACATCGTATCAGAGCCGCAATCTTGCTAAAGCAAGAAACGTGCTTGACACAATGGTTAAGGACGAAAAGGCTACAATATTCCTCGGCATAGCTGGTGCTATTGTTCCTGGGGGCTTACGAAAAGTCGTCAGGGACATGATTAAGAACCACATGATCGATGCGCTTGTTTCAACAGGCGCGAACCTAACGCATGACATCATCGAAGCGCTGGGCTTCCATCATTATATCGGATCCTCCCACGCAAACGATGGAGTTCTAGAGGGCCTCAAAATCGATCGCATTTACGATACATATATCAGCAATGACGATTTTGAGAGCGTCGAGTTTGCTATAGCAGACATGGCTTCTGAGCTGGAGCCCCGTGCGTATTCGTCGCGCGAGTTTCTAGCATATCTCGGCTCAAGGATCGAAGATCCGAACTCAATCCTTCGAGCTGCCTATGAGGAAGATGTTCCTGCGTTTTGTCCGGCGTTGTGCGACAGTGCGATCGGTATCGCACTTACACACCTGTACGCACAGAGCGAGAACAACGGGAGAGGTCCGGGAAATCTTATTATCGACCAGATACGAGACAACTATGAGATCGCTCAGATTAAACTAAAGGCCGAGGAAACAGGGGCAATTTACGTTGGAGGCGGCGTGCCCAAGAATTATATTCAACAGCTTGAGCCAATGCTTGACACAATGGGCTATCGAAAGATCCCCGGCCACAAATATGCCATACAAATTACTACGGATGATCCGAAATGGGGTGGTCTAAGCGGTTGCACTTTCGAGGAAGCGCAATCTTGGGGCAAGATAACCAAAGATGCCCAAATTGCAACCGTGTACTTAGATGCGACTATCGGATTGCCGCTCATTATAGGTGCGTTTATGCAATCCAATAAGGATTTCAATAGGAAAAGAAACTTTAGTTGGGTTGGAAATCAACTAGAAAGGATTGAGAGATGAACAAGGGTAATCACTTAATTGTGGACGTCCACAACCAGGCGTTTGACCTGCTTGTGGACGACAAGAAGCTACTTCAGACCATCGTTAACGCGGCGAATGAAGTTGGTGCGAACATCATTAACCAGTCCAGGTACCATTTTGGACACAACTCATCGCCGGGTTGCACGGCATTTATCATGCTCGACGAGAGCCATGTTTCCGTGCATACCTATGCCGATGACGGCAAGATGGCCCTTGATGTGTTTACCTGTGGAGCTACGAGTTGCGATAAGATACTCGAATCGATTTGCAGGCAGCTCGGTATCAAGAAAGAGGATGTAGAAGCTAAGCACATTCCTCGGTTCTAAGAAATGTAAACCGACACAAGGCGGATTTTATGTTACTCAATTAATCTCCCCGTTCTTCGAAATTTCGAAGGCGGGGAGAACCCATTTCCAGTGGTAACATTTCTCATGCGGCTCCTGCCGTCTAAATGCATCCGATCGTCGTGCAATATGCTGCCAAGCCTATCTTTGGCTTGCAAAACAACGCTTAACACTTACAATTAATGTGGTAGATAATACTATGCCTGTTCTGGCATGCAATAATATTTCCGGAGGTATGGATGTACGCGTCGTTACCCTTTAATTTTCTTGGAATAGATGAAAACAGCTCATTTGATGAGGCGGATGTCGTCATAGTGCCCGTGCCGTATGACGCAACCACAACGTATAAAGCGGGGACAAGGGAAGGCCCACTCGCTATAATCAATGCCTCTCGTCAGGTTGAGCTCTACGATATGGAGTTCGAGACCGAAATCTACAAAAAAGTCGGCATACACACGATGAACGAGCTTTTACCCAACATGGCAGGGCCGAAAGAACAGATCAAGGATGTTAAACAGGCTGTTCTTAACGTTGTCGAGGGAAATAAATTTCCGGTAATGATCGGGGGAGAGCACTCGATCACGCTCGGAGCCGTGCAGGCGTTACGCGAGCGTTATCCTGATATTACCGTGCTGCAGCTAGACGCCCACACCGACCTCCGTGATACCTACGAGGAAACAAAATATAGTCACGCTTGCGTTATGCGGCGCATTTACGACGAGGGAATTAGTTTCGCCCAACTTGGCGTACGCAACAGTAGTGCGGAGGAAGCCGCATTTATAAAAGAGAAAAATATATTTTCTGTATCCGCCCCGCAGTACAAGTTTGGCTATTACGGCGTTGAAGACATTGTTGACGCCCTGGGCGATACCGTGTACATAACAATCGACATGGACGTTTTCGATCCGTCGGAGGTTCCGGCGGTAGGCACACCGGAACCGGGCGGGATTACCTGGTATGAGCTGCTTAGAATAATCGACGAGATAACATTCCATAAAAAGGTCGTCGGATTTGACGTGGTAGAGCTTGCACCGATTTCTGGAAACCCTGCGAGCGACTTCTTTGCTGCAAAGCTTATCTATAAACTAATCGGATACTGCTTCAGAGATAAGATTCGCGGATACACCGGTCCCGAAATTGAGATTATTGAGTAAACCGGTACTTATTATAACCATCATCCGTAAAGTTCAGGCGTCGTGTTGCCTCGTCCTTAGGTAAATCTTTAGGGTTGATGTATATCGACCTTCTTTACAGTTGCGTCCGATTCCGCGTTAGAACCGAGATTAGGCTCAACGATATTACCGGTTAAAGCGTTAACGCGCACGTCATGGTTATTGACGCGAATATACCAGTATGGGCTCAGCTCATTCTTCGGAACGCTGGAGCGCCATGGAAACTCGAGCGATTGCGAGTTATAGTACCGTAGTTGTACTCGGCTTACCACGATACCTTCACGGGAGTTGATGCCTGGCGTAAGATATTTCACAGCTGCATCAACTGCTTTTCGTGGGTTAATAATGGGTTTTGGCGGGCTTATAGCTTCGAATTTGTGCCACGTGCGAGAATAGCTGGTAACGCCCACCTCATCAAGGGTTACCGCGATACTGTCGAGATAAACAGGAATACCCTGGTAGCGCTGGCTATAGCTGACCGAGTATCCATATATGCTGTTGATAGGATAAACCCGCTTACCCTGTTCCTTAACTATAACACCGCTTTCGATTGATACAGCGTGTCGAACGGCGTCTGCCGGCATGCCTCCGTGCGCGTTTATATACGCATCGGCTTTCACAATAGCTTCCGTCTCAGATATCGACTCCCTAACAAATATGACCTTTGGCTGTGGTTCAGGTCCTTTCGGTATTAGACCGTATGAATGATACTCCGTTGGGTTAGAGAAAGAGATATTCGGCGTGAGGAAATTATCAGGAACTTGTCTGATAACCAGCGTGCCCGTTTCTTCGCCCTGCAAGTCCCAAGCCTTTTGTCCCGCGTCGGCGGCTATCTGGTTTGCTACATAGAGGCCGTATAAGTTTCTGCTAAACGACCAGCTTACATCAGTTGATACTGCTTGTGATGTCGTAATACTGCTCGGCTTAAACCACCCGATGACCTCTTTTTCAGAAAATTGCTCGGTTTTCGCAGTAAGAAGAGGGAGCGTTTTGAGATACGTGATTTTTCTTGGAGTGCAACGTGCCTGATAATCACCCACAAATATCGTTCTGGGAAGTACCACGTTTACGGTTAATGACTTTGCTGAGGAGTTATTATTTGCTTTTTCACACGCTGAGAGCAATATCGAAAGTAAAAAGATTGACAGAAGGCAGGTCAGAGTGGCCGAAAAACGTTTCATAAATGCTCCTTAACAGCTTATTCCTGCTAATACCGGCTGGGTGGATACTTGTAGGTGGTATTTATGAAGATGGTGACAAATTTACTCGTCAGCCGGTTCATCTTTAATATAAAGGACGTAGCCGATTTCTTCGACTTCTTTGGCGGTGGCGATAAGTTTTCTCAGCTCATCCTCGGAAGCCGAGTCTTCCAGCAGTTGTTTCAACAGCGCGCCGTTAACGTCTAGCACCTTTTCCCATAAGCCGCGAGGCTCAAGAAGCGCCCGCAATTTGTCTATATTATAGTGAGTGGTTTTGCGAGCGCTGCGCGAAAGTTGCCCGTGTGTGCCGCGTATTGAGGCTAGCTTGTTTTTCTCGCAGTACTCATGAATGACCGGCTGAAGCTCGTTAAGCCTGGTGCGGGCCGCTTCAATCGTGTTAACCAGGTCAAAATACTCATCGACAACGCGCTCGATTTGAGTTGCGCTCTTCTTAAGTTCGGTTATCATTGCGCTTGTCGCCGGTTGGTTTTGGATAGAGCTTTGCTCTTTGCGGGCTGCAAGTCCGGCGAGCTTACCGTTTGCAGCAGCTTTGGCCATGATTACGGGATCGTTTTTGTGCATAGGGCACAGCTCGATGAAATCACACCACGGACAAAGCGGGTTCCCGAGCGGCTCAAATAAGCCGTGTTCGGTATCGCGTTTAATACCGTCGGCGACTTTGTAGATCGTATCTTTTGCCCTGTCTATATCAGTCTTCGTCTTACTGGCGCTCATCTTTTCGCCCGGCACGAGAAAGTACAGCGTAACTTGTTTCGGTGCAATCCCGTACATATCTTCGACCGCCATATGGTAGATGGGAAGCTGTAGGTCGGTTTTAATTTTTGTGCGAGGCGGCAGTTTGCCGTTGGTTTTGTAATCGATGATTTCAAAGCCGCCATCGGGTCGGCGGTCGATACGGTCGATTATACCTGAGAGCGTAAGATCGTTGCCGAGCGAGATCGCAAATCGTTGTTCAACGGCCACCGGTTTAGCAAACGCTGCAACATTTGCCTCGTAAAACTTGGTAAGGATAGCGCGGCCTTTATCTTTATATTCTTGCTGATGCGCAAGGCTTTCGTATCCTTCACTCAGCCAGACGTTATCGAGTTCCCGTAAAAGTCGCTCGAGGCTGTACGGCTCGGCTCCCTCGATCACGGAGTAGAAGAACTCAAGCGCCGCATGCACGCTGCTTCCAAAACTCAAATGATGCGACGGTTTTGTCGGAATTCTCTCGATATATTGGAATTTGTAGGAGAGAGGGCATTTCTGATATGTTGAGATTGCCGAGTAACTGAGTCTCATGTCCGCTCCAATTGGTTGCTCTGCACTGGGAAAACAATGCCTGACTGACCTAGTTTACCGAAGCGTAACAACAGGGTCAAGGAGGTAAGAGACAATGGCGAGCCATAATGGCGCCGGTTTTATGATTAAAAATATCGCAGTTATTATTACGCTAGGGCTTGCCATACTTGCCAGTAGCGCTGGTAGCGCTGTTGCCATTACATCGCAGAGAGATTGGACCTCGCTGCAAACGCCTCATTTTATAATTTTTGCGACCAAACGTGCCAATATGCGAAGTATCGGGCAAACTGCAGAATCTATCTATATAGATATGGCCGGGCGCTACCATTTCGAACAGCAACAAAAAATAAAACTTTACGTCTACACGGACCGTGCCGCTTTTTTAAGCGATAGCCCCTCTGATAATGCCGCTGGATACGCGGCTCCTGGGCAGAACCTGGTTTCAATCTTAAATGGCGTCGGCAACGCAACTATTACGTTAACCCATGAAATCAACCATATCATCTTTATGCGCAGCGTTCCGAGAATCGACACCGTGCCCGAATGGTTTATCGAAGGGCTTGCGACGTATGAATCTCAACCCGGTGTCGATGTCGCCAACCTCGATAGTTATATGTTGACGAGGGATATCCCGCAGTTAGTCGGTAACCATAGCAATAGTGGCTGGGCCGGCTCACAGCAGGATTACGCGCAAGCGTACCAGATGGTCAGTTTTGTCGCCGACAAATTCGGCCGCAATAAACTCTATGGGGCAATCGATAGGATGCAGGCAGGTGAGGATTTTGATACGGCACTGCTTCGCGCGGTAGGGCGCAATCAAAAGCAGCTCAATAGCGATTGGCAGGGCTACGCGCGCAAGCAGCAAATTACAATCTGGCTGATATGGCTTCAAGATATCGGATGGTACGTCATGGGTGTTCTGGTCCTGCTGCTTGCAATTTGGGCCCCTATACGCAAGCACCTGCATTTACGCCGGATGGAAGAAGACGAAGTGCCGGAAAGCCTGGAAGAAATTGAAGCACGGATTTCTGAAGAGGCGGGTGAGCCTTAGCATTAAGGCTATACGGTCGCATGTAAGGCATGCGGAAATGATATAAAAGTTTGGCAGATCTGCGTGCGAAAATGGTTGCACTGCTTTTGACTTTCTGTTATTGTTATTGAGACCTTTAAATCTAGTCCTGTGAGGCTGGCAAGGATGGCAACAGAATATGTTAAGCTTAAGCGCCCACATGCCTACCTTCTTGCAGCCCGCAGAGAAGGTATTTTTTTGCACCGAAAAAGGGAGCGATAAATGGGCTTTAAAGAAAAAGCACTCGTCATGGACAGCACCGCAATGGAGCGCGCGATCACCAGGATCGCCCATGAAATTTTAGAAAACAACCGTGGGGCGGAAAACCTGGCATTGGTAGGAATCCGCAACCGCGGTATTTTTTTTGCTCGCAGGTTGGCGGAAAAGATCAAACAGATTGAAATGGTCGACATCCCGGTTGGTTCGCTCGATATCAGCATGTACCGCGATGATGTTTCCACCTTCGCAACACCGAAGATTTACAAAACCGAAATCCCGTTTGATGTGCGGGATAAAACCATCATCCTCGTCGACGACGTGCTCTTCACGGGCCGCACGACCAGGGCTTCGCTCGACGCGATTATGGATTACGGCAGGCCGGCAGCGATTCAGCTGGCGGTAATGATCGACCGCGGGCACAGAGAGGTGCCGATTCGCGCGGATTATGTCGGCAAAAATATTCCGACGGCTCGCAAAGAACGCGTACAAGTCAACGTGTCGGAAATTGATAATAAAGACTCAGTCGTTATCGGTGAGGAAGAGTAAGGGGTTCACGTGGGATTACGTCATAAAGATCTAGTGAGCATAAACCAGCTTACAAGCGATGAGATTTCGCTCATCCTTGATATGGCCGATTCGTTCAGAGAGGTTTCCGCGCGTCCGATTAAAAAAGTTCCAACACTTCGCGGGCGCACGGTGATTAATCTCTTCTTCGAGCCGAGCACGCGCACGCGCACATCATTCGAGCTTGCTGCAAAACGCCTGAGTGCCGACGCGGTCAATATTTCGAAAAGCTCTAGCGCGGTCGTAAAAGGCGAGAGCATAAAGGATACAGCTCAGACCTTGCAGGCGATGGCGGCGGATCTAGTGGTTATCAGGCACGCGGCATCCGGCTCGGCCGAGCTTTTGGCGAAGCACATGGATTGCAGCGTGGTAAACGGCGGCGACGGCTGGCACGAGCATCCTACCCAGGCGCTTCTCGATCTCTTTACGATACGGCAGGAGTTCGGGACGCTGCAGGGGCTAAAAGTTGCTATTGTCGGCGACATCGCGCACAGTCGTGTGGCCAGGTCGAATATTCTGGCGCTTACAAAAATGGGCGCTAAGGTGATTGTTGTCGGCCCGCCGACTTTGATCCCGAAAGACATCGAAGAGCTCGGTGTGCAAGTATCACACGATTTGGACTCGGTTATCCCGGAGATCGACGTTTTATATCTTCTACGAATACAGCTCGAACGTCAAGGAGAGCCGCTTTTCCCGTCCTTAAGTGAATACGCGACGCTCTTTGGGGTCGATAAACGGCGATTGCTGATGGCAAAACCCGATCTTATAGTGATGCATCCCGGGCCGATAAACCGGGGTGTCGAGATAGCGCCCGAGATTGCGGATATGCCGCAATCGGTGATAACAAACCAGGTAACAAATGGTGTTGCGGTGCGGATGGCCGTGTTGTACTTGCTGATAGGTGGTGGCGCTCAGGATGAGTAAATATCTTATAAAAAGTGGCCGGGTAATCGACCCGGCGAACAACAGAGACGATGTGCTCGACATTCTTATCGAGGACGGCATAGTTACCGCGGTCGATAAAAACATCACGGCGGTTGCCGAAGAAATCGATGCCGGCGGCAAAGTTGTTGCACCGGGTTTGGTGGATATGCACGTTCACCTGCGCGATCCCGGGCGTACCGATGAGGAAACTATAGAAACAGGCCTACGAGCAGCGGTAAAAGGCGGCTTTACGAGCATAGCCTGTATGCCGAACACCGACCCGGTTGCAGACTCGGCCTCGGTTATTGAGTACATAAAGCGCCAGGCTGCAAACGTAGGCTTCGGGAATGTCTACCCGATCGGCGCAATTACGCATGGTCTTGCCGGCGAACGTCTCTCCGAGATGGGCGAGCTCATACAGGCCGGCGTAGTCGGTTTCTCAGATGACGGCAAGTGTGTGATGAACAGCCAGCTCATGAGACGCGCGCTTGAGTACGCCAAGATGTGGGACAAACCGGTGATTTCGCACGCCGAGGAATGTTACCTCGCGCACGGCGGTCAGATTCATGAGGGTTACTGGTCAACAGTGCTAGGCTTAAAGGGTATTCCGGCCGCAGCTGAAGAGGTCATCATCGCACGAGATATCCTGCTCGCCGAGCTAACCGGCGGCAAATTGCATATTGCGCATATTAGCACGGCAGGAAGCGTCGAGCTGGTACGCCGTGCCAAGGAGAAGGGGATTAACGTCACCTGCGAGGCGACGCCGCATCACTTAACGCTGACAGATGAGAACCTGAAAGAATATAACACGAACTTTAAGGTAAACCCGCCACTTCGCACGCAAGCAGATGTTGATGCGCTCCATCAGGGGCTAAAAGATGGTGTAATCGATGCAATTGCCAGCGATCACGCACCGCACGCCAGACATGAGAAGGAAATGGAATTCGATTACGCGCCGTTCGGCATGATCGGCTTAGAGACTACGCTCAGCGTGATACTAACCGACCTTGTTGAAGCAGGAATCCTGAGCCTCGGCGATGCAATCGCTAAGATGAGCATTGGACCTGCGAAGATACTAGGGATCAAAAAGGGAAGTATCGCGACAGGCGCGGTAGCCGAGATTATACTCATAGATACTAAAGCTATACTAGAGGTTAATGCACTAAAATTTGAATCAAAAAGCATTAACACACCGTATGCGAGACGCCAGCTCAAAGGCGTTGTAACGGACGTGTTTAGCGGTGGAAAGCATATTATTAAGGATAGAGTAATAATTGAGGGTTGTGATGAAACCCCAGTTGTTTTTGACGCATACAAAAGCGATCGATAGCGACTGAAACCGAGAGAGAAGCAGGCGCTAGAGGTACGCTGCGCATAATAGACGCCAAAGGAGAAGCATGGGTATTCTAAACAAGAAGAGAGCAATATTAGCACTCGAAGACGGAACGGTTTTTCACGGATATGGCTTCGGTGCCGCCGGTGAAACGAGCGGTGAAGTTGTCTTTAACACCAGCATGACCGGTTACCAGGAGATATTGACAGATCCATCCTATGCCGGGCAAATCGTTACGATGACATATCCCCTTATCGGAAATTATGGGGTTAATAAGGACGATAGCGAATCGAGAAAACCGTTTGTCGAGGGCTTTGTTGTACGCGAGGCTTCGAATATTCACAGCAATTGGCGTGCAAAAGGATCGCTCCAGGGATATCTGGCCGAAAACGGAATCGTCGGTATTGAGGGCGTCGATACACGCGCGCTCACAAAACACATCCGAAGCGCCGGGGCTATGCGCGGCGTGATTTCGGGCGATGGTGACACTGAGGCGGCTGTAATAGATAAGGCTAAGGGTTCGCCGTCAATGGTCGGCCGCGATTTAGTAAAGGATGTGACGGTCGAGAAACCGTATTCGTGGAACAGCATGCAGGGCGGCGCATATAAAGTCGTCGCGTATGATTTTGGAATTAAGGCGAATATTATCCGCTGCTTGTCCGAGGCGGGCTGCAACATCAATATTGTGCCGGCGACAACACCGGCCGATGAAGTGCTGGCGATGAATCCTGACGGCATCTTCTTATCGAACGGCCCTGGCGATCCGGCCGCGGTAACCTATGCGATACAAACCATCCGCGAACTCTTAGGCAAGAAGCCGGTCTTCGGTATCTGCCTCGGGCACCAGCTGCTTTCGCTGGCGATCGGCGGAGAGACATATAAATTAAAATTCGGCCATCGCGGCGGCAACCAGCCGGTCAAGAACCTGCTGAACGGCCGCGTGGAGATAACCAGCCAGAATCACGGCTTCTCCGTGAATCCCGCCTCGCTCGATGTCAGCGAACAGCCGTGGCAAGTAGGTCAAACAATCCCGCTCGGCGGTTGGGCCGGCAAAAGCGAGGTCGGCAACATCGAGGTTACCCATATTAATCTAAACGACGGAACGGTTGAGGGACTACGCTGCCTCGATATTCCGGCGTTTTCAGTACAGTATCACCCGGAAGCGGCCCCAGGCCCGCACGACGCCCGATATTTGTTCGAGCAGTTTATTGAATTGATGAAATCGACAAAAAGGTAGGATTATGCCGAGAAGAAACGATATCAAGAAAATCTTAATAATCGGAAGCGGGCCGATCATCATCGGTCAGGCGTGCGAGTTCGACTACTCGGGCACTCAGGCATGCAAAGTGCTAAGAGAGGAAGGTTTTGAGGTTGTGCTGGTCAACAGCAACCCGGCAACGATCATGACCGACCCGGAGTTTGCCGACCGCACCTATATCGAGCCGATAACCCCGGAGATCGTCGAGAAAATCATCGCAAAGGAGAGGCCACAGGCGCTCTTGCCGACGCTTGGCGGGCAGACCGGCTTAAACACCGCTGTCGCGCTTGCTGAAAGCGGCGTACTCGATACGTATGGCGTCGAGCTTATCGGTGCTAAGTTGCCGGCAATCAAGAAGGCGGAAGATCGCAGCGAGTTTAAGGCAGCGATGGAGAAAATCGGCCTTGAAGTGCCGAAAAGCGGATTTGCATACGACCTCAACGACGCAAAAGCGCTTGCCGACGAACTTGGCTTCCCGCTCGTTGTTCGCCCGAGCTTTACGCTTGGCGGCACCGGCGGTGGTATCGCTTTCAATATGGAAGAATATGTTGCTATCGTTTCAAACGGTCTCATGCTCTCACCGGTCTCGGAATGTCTCATCGAAGAATCGGTTATTGGGTGGAAAGAATACGAGCTCGAGGTCATGCGCGACCTCAAGGATAATGTCGTTATCATCTGCTCGATTGAGAATTTTGACCCGATGGGCATCCACACCGGCGACTCCATCACCGTTGCCCCGGCGCAAACGCTTACCGATGTCGAATACCAGGTGCTTCGCGATGCGTCGGTTGAGATCATCCGCGAAATCGGCGTTGAAACCGGCGGTTCAAATATCCAGTTCGCAGTTAACCCGGAGGACGGCCGGGTTGTCGTTATTGAAATGAACCCGCGCGTAAGCCGTAGCTCGGCGTTGGCATCTAAAGCGACAGGCTTCCCAATCGCCAAAATGGCGGCAAAACTTGCCGTGGGATACACACTCGATGAAATCGCAAACGATATCACCAAAGAGACGCCGGCATCGTTCGAGCCGACTATCGATTACGTGGTAACCAAGATCCCGCGCTGGGCGTTCGAGAAGTTCCCGGAGACCGATGCGACCCTTACGACCAAGATGAAATCGGTCGGTGAGGCCATGGCGATCGGGCGCACGTTTAAAGAATCACTGCAAAAAGCGATTCGCTCGCTTGAAATCGACCGTTACGGCTTAAGCGGTGACGGCAAGGACGAGATCGATCCCGACCAATTGAATAATAAACTGGCGATCCCGAATCAGGACCGCATGTTTTATATAAAGTACGCGCTCGAGAACGGCATGAGCGATGATGAGATTATCGAACTTACCAAGATCGACCCCTGGTTCATCGACCAGATGCGCCAAATCGTCGAGGCGGAGAAAGAAATCGCAGGTTTTAGCCTGGCCGATATGCCTGATGAGCTTTTGCGCGAGGCAAAACGCTACGGGTTCTCAGACCGGCAACTCGCGCATCTAACCGGTTCAACCGAGCTTGAGGTGCGTGAACGCCGTATCGACGCCGGTATTGTTGTCACATTTAAAACGGTAGATACCTGCGGCGCCGAATTTGAGGCCCACACACCGTACTACTATTCAACCTATGAGTCAGAGTGCGAAGTTGCGCCGTCAACGAGAGATAAAGTTATGATTCTCGGCAGCGGTCCGAACAGAATCGGCCAGGGTATCGAGTTCGATTACTGCTGCGTCCACGCTTCATTTGCCCTGAGAGAAGAGGGCTTTGAGTCCATTATGGTCAATTGTAACCCGGAGACGGTTTCCACCGATTACGACACATCAGACCGCCTCTATTTCGAACCGTTGACTTATGAGGACGTCATGAACATAGTCGAAAAAGAGAAACCAAAAGGGGTTATCGTGCAGTTCGGCGGCCAGACGCCTCTTAAACTTGCAAAATCGCTTGGTGAAGCAGGCGTTCCGATCATCGGTACGTCGCCGGATAGTATCGACCTTGCTGAAGATAGAAAACGCTTCGACGTGCTCCTTCGCAACCTGGAAATCAATCAGCCGCCAAACGGTACGGCGACGAGCTACGAAGAGGCGCTCGAAGTGGCGCGTAAGATCGGCTTCCCGGTCCTCGTTCGCCCGAGTTACGTGCTTGGTGGCCGCGCTATGGAAATCGTCTATTCGGAGGATAAACTCGAAGCTTATATTGTAAAAGCGGTTAAAGCGTCGCCGGATCATCCCATCCTTATCGATAAATTCCTCGAGGGAGCTATAGAGGTGGATGTCGATGCGATCTGCGACGGAGACGATGTTCTCATCGGCAGTATTATGGAACACATCGAAGAAGCCGGCGTGCACTCAGGCGATTCTGCCTGCGTAATTCCGCCCTATACATTAAGCGATGAAATTATCAATCAAATAAAGGAATACACAATAAAGCTAGCGAAAGAACTAACTGTACGGGGCCTCCTAAATATTCAGTACGCCGTGCAGGGGCAAACGGTTTATGTGCTTGAGGTTAACCCCAGGGCATCACGTACGGTACCGTTTGTCAGCAAGTCGGTCGGTGTGCCGCTTGCAAAAATCGCGGCAAAGGTTATGATTGGCAAGACGCTCAAGGAGATGGATTGTCTTGAAGTGCCGACTATCGAGCATGTGTCTATCAAGGAAGCGGTATTACCGTTCGGGCGTTTCCCGGAGGTAGATACTGTTCTTGGGCCTGAGATGAAATCGACCGGCGAGGTCATGGGTATCGACACATCGTTTGGTATAGCGTTTGCGAAAGCGCAGATAAGCGCCGGGCTGAACCTTCCGACCAAAAAAGGGAGCGTCTTTATCAGTGTTCGCAACCAGGATAAACGTTCGATAATATTCCCGGCTCAGCGGTTGCATCAGCTTGGTTTTAAGATTTACGCGACCAAGGGCACGGCTACGATGCTTACGAGAAACGGTGTACCGACAGAAGCGCTCAAAAAAGTGCAGGAAGGGCGGCCAAACGTCATCGACCTTATTAAGAATAGAGAGGTCGACCTGGTCATTAACACACCATCCGGTCGCGGTGCCAGGGTCGACGGGTATGAGATTCGAACCACGTCGGCGGCCTACGGTGTCCCGTGCATAACAACGCTGGCAGCGGCAACGGCCGTTGTACAAGGGATTGACGCGTTAATTGGCGGAGACCTTGATGTGAAGGCCATCCAGGATTACCATAAAACAACGTTGGAAGCGAAACAAATCACCGAAGCCCCGGTGGGTATTGAATAATGGCTCGTATCACCTGCACAATAAGGAGAGTCGATGAGTAGTTCTTCGAGTATTTTAGCGGTTATTATAGGGCTCGTGGCTATGTTCGCAGGGTATATGATCAAGTTCCGGCACATGCCGCAGCTTATGATTGGTTTTAACCCTAACAAGGTTGCCGATAAAGAGGGTTATGCCAAGTGGAACGGCCTTAATCTTATTTTAATCGGCCTCGTTTTGACTGCTACCGGGCTGGGGCGGATGTTTCTTGCGTCAGCCACGGCGACGCTCGTATCGACCATCGCAATGTTTGCGCTTTTTGTACTGCTCGTTATTACGTTTTACGGGAGCAGACGGTACGAGAAGCGCGGCGATAGTGCAGAACAGAATCAAAGTAACGATAGCTAAAGCTTTCGACACTTAAAAGGAGCCCTAGTTGGGCGTAACCGGGAACTAATCGATTCGTTAAGTAATTAGGTGCTTATGGCGAAAACAATATTTCAAGTAAAAGCAGATATAATAGGAAGAGAAGAGATCGCGCCTGGGGTTATCAATCTCACGCTCGTTTCACCTGAGATCGCGCGAGATGCTCGCCCAGGTCAGTTTGTCCATATCTTGTGCAGTGACCCAAATTCTAATTATATTTTGCGAAGGCCGTTTAGTATCCATAAAGTAGTTCCCGGCAGGGTTTTTGAGATACTCTTTCAAATTGCCGGCAAGGGTACCGACGCACTATCGAAACTTAAAGTGCACGATACGGTCGACGTGATCGGCCCCCTGGGACACAGCTTCAAGTATTCCGAGGACGTCCGCTCGGCGCTTCTTATCGGGGGCGGACTCGGCGTAGCACCTCTTTTATTCCTGGCAGAAGAGCTCATGGAGCGAAATGTGCTCATGTATAGCATGCTTGGAGCACAGACGAGAGATAAGATGTTTCGCTATATCGATTTCAAACGCATGTCAAAAAAGACATACGCCGCAACCGATGACGGCAGTTTCGGACACCACGGCACAGTTGTCGAACTGCTTAACCGGACGGTTCACCAGATACGACCTGAAGTCATTTACGCGTGTGGCCCCGAGCCGATGTTAAAGAAAATCGCTCGGACCGCGGATGATTTCGCCATCATCTGCCAGGTATCGCTTGAAACGAAGATGGCGTGCGGTATTGGCGCGTGTTTGGGTTGCGCGGTTGCCACGAAAGACGGTTACAAAATGACGTGTAAAGACGGCCCTGTTTTTAACGCTAATGATTTAATTTGGGATTTATCGAGAGGACGCGATCAGGGGCATTCTGCCGGACGTGATGAGAGCGAAAAAGCAAAAGCTTCACATAAAAGTTGAACCGAAGAAGATCCGGAAAACCTGGGCGATCAATCCAAGAGAGAGAATCCACGATGGCGAGGGCTATGATCGACATAAAGACAAAGAAGAGCTTCGGAATATTATCGTAGACGAGGAAGTAGAGGAATAGCCTGCGAACAGGCATAACACAACTATGACGGTAAACTTGAACGTTAGTTTAGCTGGAATAAAAATGAAGAACCCCGTAATGCCGGCCTCGGGAACGTTTGGCTCGGGGCGTGAGTATAGCGATTTTGTCGATTTGAATAAACTCGGAGCGATTGTCGCAAAAACAGTGACGCTGCATCCACGTATCGGTAATCTACCGCCGCGCATCTGTGAAACCACGTCGGGAATGCTTAACGCAATAGGTCTCGAGAACAAGGGTCTCGACCACTTTCTCGAGCACGACTTGCCGTATTTGCGAAAGTTCAAAACGCCGGTAATCATCAATATTGCGGGCAACAGGCTTGAAGAATACGCCCAGCTCTGCCGCGATTTACGTGGCGTTCCAGGCGTTAGCGGCATTGAAATAAACATCTCCTGCCCAAATGTAAAAGCAGGCGGCGTGGCGTTTGGCGCATCGGCGCGGCTTGCCGAGCAGGTAACAGCCGCGGCCCGTTATAACACCGATTTACCGCTAATCGTAAAGCTCACGCCGAACGTCTACAATATCTCGAAAATTGCACGAGCCGTCGTGAGCGCGGGAGCGGATGCGATATCGCTCATAAACACACTGGTCGGGATGTCGATCGATATCAATACCTTTAAGCCCAAGCTTGCAAATATCACCGGTGGTTTGAGCGGACCTGCCGTCAAACCGGTAGCCGTACGGATGGTTTGGGAAGTAGCGCAGACGGTAAACGTGCCGATTATCGGTATCGGCGGCATCACAACCGCAGAGGACGCAATCGAGTTCTTCCTTGCAGGAGCTTCCGCCGTTGCCGTCGGAACCGCCAACTTTACAAACCCCCGGGCGATGCTCGATATAGTCGACGGCATAGAAGCATTCTGCAAAGAGCGCAAAATCAAGGATGTCCGACAGCTTGTCGGCAAGGTGCAAGCATAGGCCCAAGTAAAACATTATGGTCAACAGCTTACGCCACAGCTTTCAACACTGCCGCTAGATCCGTTTTCCACCTGTTTCATCCTAAGTAAATTGCAACAATTAGTGAATTTCGTTTGACAAGAGGTACTCTATTCTGGTTTTATTTGGTTCGGTACATGTATGCAGGAAGTATGAAAGAGGACTGCTGCTAGAGGCCGAACGTAGTTTGTTATACACAAAGGGGTTACTATGGTAGGGCCGAAAGAACGGCTGATAATCGCACTGGATTTCGATACCGCTGCAGATGCCGTAGCGATGTGCCGGGCAGTCGGAGACCAAGCATGTTTCTATAAAGTCGGCCTGCAGTTGTTTTTGTCGGCAGGACGAGATGTAGTCGATCAGGTTAAAAATCTCGGGAACCATATATTTCTCGATTTAAAGCTGCACGATATACCGAACACCGTAGCCGGCGCGTGTCGTGAGATTGTGCGGGTGGGCGTGAGTATGACCACGTTACACACCATGGGCGGCGCGGATATGATGCGCGAAGCTGCCACCGCTACGAAGCGTGCGGCTGAAGAATTTGGTGTTGAGCAGCCAATATTACTTGGTGTAACTATGCTGACCAGTTTAAACGAACAGCGAGCTGGGGAAATAGGAGTGGCGGGCTCAATATCGGAGCAAGTCACCAGGTTGGCAATACTGGCAAAGACGAGCGGGTTGGATGGCGTTGTGGCTTCACCGCACGAGGTTGAAGGCTTGAGATGTGAACTCGGTGACGATTTTATAATCGTTACACCGGGAATACGGTCGGCCGCCGATGCCGTCCACGACCAAAAGCGGGTCATGAGCGCGCTTGATGCGATTGCCGCGGGGTCGTCATACCTGGTAGTCGGGCGTCCTGTTACCGAGGCCGATAACCCGGCGAAGGCCGCAGCAAGTATCATTGCGCAGATACGGCAAGCAAGCGCGTAGGGTGATTGTAGTCTGTTAAAGGTTGTACGATACAAAATAAGCCCGTACGCTTGAGAAACGAACAATTATTAAGAAAAATATTTTTATAAAAGCAGGAAAACGGGGTACAAGCAGAGAATTGAAGATAAAGAAGCAGGTCAGACGGTACCCTTTAAACAAAATAAATTCATGCATACCTTGAATAGGATAAAAATTAAGGGAAGGGAGGGGAGTACACAATACACGTTGCTAGCTAGATTGATAGGGGTAGACAGGTAGCTCAAGATCTAGGACTGATAGCCTTAGATGAACCACTGCAATCTTTGGCAACCGGCACAGCCGAGCGAATTTCATAGCGAAGATGTGTCAGCTGTACGTCCCACCACAATACGAAGCATCGTACGACGCCAATTTCTAGCAAAGATTTGTCATTCAGCTAGCTATCGCATATAATCACCGTTAAAAGTCCAACTACCTAACTTAAGGAGGAGTTATGCCGTTACCGAAACTTACAGAAGAACAAAGGGCGGAAGCCTTAAAGAAAGCAGCAGAGGCAAGGCAAAAAAGAGCAGAGCTTAGGAAGAAACTCAAGGGTGGGGAAGTTAACGTCAAAGACATTATCAATAAGACCGACGACCCAATCGTCTCCAGAATGAAAGTTAGTAGTTTGCTGGAATCACTTCCGGGCATTGGTAAAGCAAGAGCTCAGAAAATCATGCAGGATGCTGGCATCAGCCCCACAAGAAGAGTACAAGGCCTCGGCAGCAAGCAGAAAGAAATACTGATTAGTTCAGTTAGCAAATAAATATAGGTGAATTAGATGGGCATAGATCCAAAGGTTTTTGTCATATCTGGTCCATCAGGCGCAGGTAAGGGGACTCTCACGGAATTACTTCTCAAGAGAGTCCCCTCTCTTACTCGCTCAATTTCTGTGACGACTAGAAATCCGCGCCCCGGTGAAGTTTGCGGGGTCGATTATTTCTTCGTAACGCGGGAAGAGTTCGAGAAACATATTGAAAAAGGGGATTTTCTCGAATACGCACAAGTTCACGGCAACTATTACGGTACATTGCGCTCGATGGTGGAAAACGAACTTAAAATAGGCAATGATATTGTACTGGTCATTGATGTACAGGGCGGGGCGAGCATCAAACAAAAAGCGCCGGACGCAGTTCTCATCTTTATCGAACCGCCGTCGATGGCGGAGCTAATAGGCCGTCTTAGGGTTAGAAACACCGAGACGCAAGCCGAGCTCGAACACCGGCTTAAGAATGCTGAAGCCGAGATGAGGCTTGCTAAGATGTACGATTATGTGGTAATAAATGATGAGATAGAAAGAGCCGCAGATGAGTTAATACACATCGTGCAGCAAGAACGACAAAAAAACAAAGGTGAAGGTGATAATTAGTGGCTAGGCCAAATATCGACAAACTGATGGAGAAGGTCGATAGTAAGTATACGCTGGTAATTGCTGCAGCAAAAAGAGCACGCCAGATTAACGACTATTTCAGTGCGATAAAGCGCCATGACCTGGTGCGGGTACGCCCGCCGCAAATAGAGGCGCTCTCCAATAAACCGTTAACAATTGCGCTTGGGGAGATTTCGGAGGACCTGGTCACATATGAGCGGGTTGTCGAAAGTATCAAGTAAGTTATGTTTAATAATGTACTTATAGTTAAGACAAAGCGGGACACCACGTCCCGCTTTTTTGTTTGAGCTTAGTATGAACAAGGCGATACGTGGTTACAGCAGGCGAGATATGAGTTTATTAGTTGTAGCGGTCAGCACCGGTGCCGCTCGATAAAGCATGCGGTATATATTATAATTACTTATAATGCCTGTAAATTCGGCACAACATTTATGATCGTAATAATAGGGATGATAGACTATGGAAAACGACAGAATCTTCAAAGGGAAAATAATTGCGCTCGGCGTATGTGGCGGTATCGCCGCATATAAAGCCGTTGATCTCGCAAGTAAACTCACTCGTGAAGGCGCTGGCGTTAAGGTAATCATGACCCAAAACGCCACGCGTTTTGTTGGGCCGATTACCTTCCAATCAGTCACCGGGCAGCCTGTATTGACTAACCTTTTCGACATGGAGAGTTCCGCTAATATCGGCCATGTTCGCATAAGCGAAGAGGCGGATATCCTGCTCATTGCGCCTGCTACCGCCAATATCATAGCAAAAACCGCGTATGGTATTGCCGATGATGCGCTCTCGACAACCATTCTAGCAGCACGCAGCACCGTGGTAATGGTGCCGGCCATGAACAACCACATGTGGCTAAATGCCGCTATGCAGCACAATGTCGAGGTGTTAAAAAGCCGTGGTTTTCACATCATCGACCCTGAGATCGGAAGACTTGCCTGCGGCGAGGAGGCAGCCGTGGGGCGGTTCCCGGAAACAAGTAGAATCATAGACTATGTGCACGGCTTATTCGCTCACGCAAACGATCTCAAAGGCACCTCGATTCTGGTGACGGCCGGCGGCACACACGAGCCGATTGACCCCGTTCGTTATATCGGTAACCGGTCGTCCGGGAAAATGGGTTACGCAATTGCAGAAGAAGCAGCCGCACGTGGCGCTGATGTGACTCTTATTTCGGGCCCGACGGCGCTCGCTACGCCATCATGTGTTGCGCGCATCAATGTCGAGACCGCGCAGCAGATGTATGAGGCGGTAATGGATAATCTGGAAGAAACTGAAGTCGTAATTATGAGTGCTGCCGTTGCCGACGTTCGTCCTTCTATAGCGAAGTCTGAGAAGATTAAGAAAGAGCGTATGCCGAAGAATATTGGTTTAGAACTCAACCCCGATATCTTGCACGCGATTGCATCGGAAAAAGCGGGAGGGCTTATCGTGGGCTTTGCGGCTGAATCTGAAAACATGATCGAGCACGCTACCGACAAACTCCAGCGTAAAAGTCTCGATCTCATCGTTGCAAACGATATTTCGATACCCGGTGTCGGCTTTGGAAGCGACTTTAACCTGGCGGTTCTGATTGATAATAACGGTCCGATCGGCGAGCCTGCAACTTACCGTAAAGATGAATTAGCGGAAAAGATTCTCAATTGGATTAAAGATGCGCTAACGCAGCTACAGCGCTAAGATCGGACGGATTTCAATCGCGGCTGCTACGCTAAGCCAGACAACGGGGCAGGGGATTAGTTGCACTTGTACATCGTAACGCAGTTCCTGCCGTTTTCCTTGGAGAGGTAAAGTGCGGCATCCGCCTTCTCGATCAGATCATATGGATCGGATGTGTCATCCGGGTAACAAGCGACACCTGCGCTCATGGTTATGTGGCTTCAGCCGTTTTCACAGCTACAAGTAAAGTTTCGCTTATCGATCTTGTCGCGAATCCGGTCTACAAGCTGATACGCGCTTTGCTTGTCGGTTTTCGGGCAGATGATGATAAACTCCTCGCCGCCATAGCGCGCAACCGTATCGGAAGCCCTGCTTTCTTGCCTGAGAATTGACGCAAATTCGACGAGTAAATCGTTGCCCTTCAAATGGCCGTGAGTATCGTTATACCATTTGAAGCGGTCGATATCGATAAGGATGAGGGAGAGCTGCTCTTTGTAGCGTTTAGCACGCTTAAATTCTTTTTCAAGCTGCTGTGTTAATCCCCGGTAGTTATTAAGCTTGGTTAGGTCATCAGTTACGACCATGGTGGTCAAGTTTTGCAGCAAGCGGGCCTTTTCTATTGCCAGCACTGCGTAATTTGAGAGCATAAAGAGCACGGAGACATCTATGGCTGTAAACTCCCGTATCCGGTAGTCGCCTACGAATAAGATACCGACCGCACGATCCGCTAATATTAGCGGGCAGGCAATAAGTGATCTGATCCCCGCTTGAGCAATTTCAGCGTGATCAAAGTCGGGGTAGTGTGTAACATCGGGCACAACGATAGGGCTCTTTTGGCTTAACACATATTGAGTAAAATGGCCTGCCGGTACCCGTATGATCTTGTGCTTGCCCGTATTCTTGCCAAACCCTTGCGATCCGACGCAGGCTATAGAGCCAGAACTCTCATCATAAATACCGATACTGCCTCCAGGCGCCTCAATTAGTTTTAGGGCTTGCTGGACGATCGTTATGTAGGCCTCGGAAAGATCGCCGGTAGATACAAGGCTCATTCCAATCTCGTACAGTGCTCGATTTTCGCGGGTGAGGGTGTTGATGATATCGTGTGTCGCCTTGCTTTCGGTTCGTACGAGATCGCAGATAATCTGGGCGGTTTTTAAATCGATAACTTGGGCTGTCGGCCGGTCCTTGCGAATTTTGGATGCGATAGACTTTGAGCCCGACAAATCGATGATAAGATCGGCGTCTCCGCCCCCGAGATCGCTGCATTCATAGGCAACAGGGATGCCGAGGTTTTTTGCGGCGTCTGCTATTGCCTGTCCGTCTCGGGAAACTACTATCGATGTTATATGTATGAACTCGGCGAGCGTTCGAAGAATCGGTACTTCGGGCTGTTGCCCGCCAACAGCTATGGCTTTCACGACGTCTCCTCATGCATGAAATCAAATACTTGAGTATTATCGACTAGACATAGATATTACTTTAATAGTTTACGGTAGATAACTACTTGACGGGTGCCGCTATTATTTGGTAATCTGATGTTAGTAGGGTGCTCTTGCACGTACATTGAAATGTGCTGGTAAATCGGTTATTCGATTGCAAGCATTCATAATAGGCTCTTATCCAGAGAGGTGGAGGGACTGGCCCTGTGAAGCCTCGGCAACCTGGAAACGCCGGTAAGACCGGTGTTTTTAAGGTGCTAATTCCTGCAGATGCGCAAGCAGATGCACTGAGATTATGGTTTCTGAAAGATGAGAGAGGCGTAAACGTTAATATTTTAAGCCGTATAAATTTTCGCCCTCGTTCCTTTCAGAACGAGGGTTTTTTGTTTTATTAAAGGAGGATGTATTGTGTCGAGTAGAAGGTATTTGTTTACGTCAGAATCAGTAACAGAGGGACATCCAGATAAGATCGCTGATCAGATCTCCGATGCGGTCTTGGATGCAATCTACAAAGATGACCCGCAAGCGCGTGTCGCTATCGAGACGCTTGTAACGACCGGTCTCGTCGTCGTTGCCGGTGAAGTTACAACAAACACATATGTCGACATCCCGAGCGTCGCACGCGCGGCGATCCGCGACGTGGGCTACACGAGGGCTAAGTACGGCTTCGACTGTGATACGTGCGGCATTATTACAAGTATCGACCCGCAATCGCCTGATATCGCACAGGGCGTGGAGTGCGCGTATGAAACCCGCGCCGCAGATGCATGTGGGCTCGATGAAAGCCTCGACAAGCAAGGCGCCGGCGATCAAGGTATGATGTTCGGTTATGCTTGCAACGAGACGCCCGAGCTTATGCCGTTACCCATCTCGCTCGCGCACAAACTCGCGCTCCGATTAACCGAAGTGCGCAAGAACGGTACGCTTCCATATTTGCGGCCGGATGGAAAAACCCAGGTGACCGCCGTTTATGAGGACGGTGTTCCGGTTGAAATCGATACAATAATCATATCCACGCAGCATGCACCGGAAGTCGATATCGATAACCAATTGAGGCCGGCGCTCATCGAGCATGTTATCAAGCCGACGGTCCCGTCCGAGCTTATTGATTACAATACGGTAAAAATACTGGTCAACCCAACCGGTAGATTTGAGATAGGCGGCCCGCAGGGCGATACCGGTCTTACCGGCCGTAAGATTATCGTCGATACATACGGCGGTGCGGCCAGCCACGGCGGCGGCGCATTCTCGGGGAAAGACCCATCTAAGGTAGACCGTTCGGCGGCGTACGCAGCCCGCTATGTGGCGAAAAACGTCGTGGCGGCGGGGCTTGCCGACCGTATTCAGGTGCAGCTCGCATATGCCATCGGTGTGGCTCACCCGGTTTCGGTCATGATCGACACGTTCGGCACTGAGAAGATCGCAAAAGAGACGATCGAGGAACTCATAAGCAAGCACTTCGATCTTCGCCCGGCAGCGATCATCCGCGATCTCGATTTGAGGCGGCCGATTTACAAAAAGACGGCGGCATACGGTCACTTCGGTCGTGAAGATGCCGACTTTACCTGGGAGAAAACCGATAAAGCAGCAACGCTGCGCGAAGAAGCAGGCCCAGGGGAATTGGTTGAGGTTTCGGAGGGCTTAGTCTAAAGAGGCGAAAGAATATGCGAATGCCGTCCGGCTAAAAACTTCAAGCCGGATCTACAGCAAAAAGCGTAACTGTGATAAGTATAGTAGAAACAAAATACGAGGCGGGGGCTTACTGTCCCCGCCTCTCTGTATTACCGACACCGTCTAGGATAGTACCACCTGCAAAAAATGACCGATCGGTCGAAAACTAACCGGCGCTGTTTCCGGGTTCATTTGCTATAATATGTAAAGCGTTACTAACTATTATGGAGCCCTAAGGAGTAGAATTTGTGCCACAGGAACCGCTTATTGCCAGGGTTATCATCGATCTCCCTGTCCGTGAAATAAATCGCGTATTTGATTATTTCATCCCAGATTATCTCGCCGAATCTGTTGAGATCGGCTCGGTCGTGCTCGTACCGTTCGGCAAAACCAAGCAGGTTGGTTATGTCGTAGATCGAGTTACGACTTCAGATGTACCGAATCTTGTCGGGATCGAAGCAGTTGTCCAGGAAAAACCGGCGTTTAACCATGCCATGGTTGAACTCTGTGGATGGATCGCACGGTACTACCTCTCAACGATAAACGATGCGCTTAAGCTTGCATTGCCTCCCGGACATGGGTCGAAAGTTATCCAATCGCTTAAGATCACCGAAGCGTCCGTTGAAAAACTACCGGCACGTCAGGCCGAGATATATGAAGCGCTGGTGCGGCTCGGCGGCAATGCTCCGGCCGATGCGGTTAAGAGCGCGTGCGGCGGCGCAAATATATCCCAGGCGATCACAAAGCTCTGCGAGCGCGGTTACATCGAGCGATACTGCGAGCTTGAACGCCCGAAAGTCAAAGAAGCAACCGCGCGCTTCGCGTTACTTATTCCGGCGACACTCGCTGAAGCTGATATCGAGCGTGAGCTGAAACGCTCGCCGAAGCAACGAGACATCATAGATATGCTGGTACGGCGCGGGGATATGGAGGTTGCGAAGCTTCTCGCCGAGGTTGCGGCACCATATTCATCTTTACAGGGGCTTGTCTCCAAGGAGATGGTAAGAGTTGAGGAACGACCGGTTCACCGTGAGCCCGAGCACTTGTATAAGCAAACAGATACCGCTGTTACGCTGACCGATGAACAGCAGGTGGCGCTAACGGCGATAAGCGGCTCTATTGAAAACAGCACGCATGACGTGTTTTTGCTGCAAGGCGTGACCGGTAGCGGTAAGACGGAGATTTATTTACGCGCAATCCGGCTGGCGCTTGAGCTTGGCAAAAGTGCGATTGTTCTCGTACCTGAGATAGCGCTTACCGCACAGGTTGTGGCGCGTTTTAAGGCGCGTTTCGGCGATGCGGTCGCCGTACTTCATAGCGGCCTTGGTGCGGGCGAGCGCTTCGATCAGTGGCGGCGTATCCAGGAAGGGCGCTACCGCGTTGTTGTTGGCGCACGCTCGGCGGTTTTTGCACCGGTGTCGAACCTCGGCATCATCGTTGTTGATGAAGAGCACGAGGGCAGTTACAAACAGGGAAGAAGCCCCCGGTATAATGCACGCGATGTGGCCATTAAGCGGGCCGAATTAGAAGGCGCATGTACCGTTTTAGGGAGCGCGACGCCGGCTCTTGAGACAAAATGGCATTCTGAGACAGGGCTGTACCGGCCACTTTTCTTGCATAAAAGGGTGCAAGAGCGCTCGTTGCCGAGAATTGAGATTGTCGATATGCGCGAAGAACCGAAAGGGGAAACACGCCCGATTATCGGCGGTGTATTAGCAAACAGGCTCGTGGAGACATTCGATGACGGCGGCAAAGCCATCCTGTTCTTGAACCGGCGCGGCTTTTCCAACTTCATCATCTGCGAAGAGTGCGGTTTTGTGCCGAAATGCAGGAACTGCGCGGTATCGCTGACGTACCATTCAGTAAACCATAGCCTGCGGTGTCACCACTGTAATTTTGCGGCTAAAGCCCCTGATGCATGCCCCAAATGCGGCGCTCAAGATATTCAATATCCAGGCGTGGGTACGCAACGCGTTGAAGCCGAGCTAAGCCGCCTCTACCCGGATATTCCCGTAATCAGGATGGATGCCGATACGACAGCGCGCAAGGGCGCACACCAGAAACGCCTGGTACGCTTTGAGGCCGAAAGCTCTGCGATACTATTGGGTACCCAAATGATCGCAAAAGGGTTGGATTTTCCCGAAGTTACACTGGTGGGCGTTATTAACGCCGACACGTCACTTCACCTGCCGGATTTTAGGGCCGGTGAGCATACCTTTCAAGTGCTCATGCAGGTCGCCGGTCGCGCCGGTCGCGGTGAGCGGCCTGGCACGGTGGTAATTCAGACTTACTCACCGGGCAGTTACCCCCTGCAAGCTGTTCTTGCCGGGGATTATGACGAGTTCTATAAAGAGGAAGTCGAACACCGGCGCGAGCTTTATTATCCGCCGTTTACAACCATTATCAGATTGCTGTTTAGCAGTGCAGACCCACAGGCTGTGGTCGGCTTAACGCGCAGGGCGGCAAAGATAATGGAGGCCGCCGGCCTGGATAGCGCCGTCGACATTGTCGGGCCGTCGCCCGCACCGCTTCTCAAGGTCAAAGGCGATTACCGGTGGCATATACTGCTTAAAGTACGGGATACCTTGACAGCGAAAAGCTTTTTGGAAGATAATTTTTCACGGTTCGTACCAGCTTCATATCAAAACGTAGTAAGCTTATCTATAGATGTTGACCCCAATTGGGTTCTGTAAGATATAAGTCGGGTCGAGCATGGCCCGTAGAAGTATTGGAGGAATAGACGTGGCGATTTTGCCGATTAGAAAATTTCCAGACCCCGTACTTAAGGAAAAAGTGCGGCCGGTTGAAACAATCGATGATGAACTGCATAAGCTCATTAAGAACATGATCGATACTATGTATGCGGCGCCCGGTATGGGATTGGCCGCAAACCAGGTCGGCGTGCTTAAAAGCGTCATAGTCGTGGAAGTCGACGAGAAGTTGATGGTTTTTATTAACCCCGAGATTACCTGGATGAGCGAAGAAACAGATGATATGGAAGAGGGCTGCTTGAGCGTCGGCGCTAAGGTCATCTATATGATGGTGTCTCGCGCAGATAAAATCCATTTCAAAGCGCTCGATCAAGACGGTAAGCCCGTTGAGTTCGATGCGGAAGGGCTTAAGGCACGGGTCTTGCAGCATGAGGTCGATCATTTGAATGGGATTTTGATTCTCGACCGGACGACAGCGGAAGAGAAGAAACGCGTGCTTAAAGAAATCACGCGCAGCGTTCCATTGCTCTAATGAGGTGCAGTTCGTTCAAAATTGGGTACAAACCCGAATTAAGACAGCCCGGAACCCCTGTGAAATGGTTTGCTCTTTGTAGATATATAGCGTCTTAGAAGGGAATTGATATGCGCGTATTCTTTATGGGGACGCCCCAGCTGGCGATACCCGTTTTGAGAAATATCATTGAATCGAAACATGAGTTGCTGCTTGTAGTGACAATACCCGATAAGCCGGCTGGCCGCCAGCAGAAACTAACCCCACCCCCGGTAAAACTATTCGCCCTGGAAGAAGGCATTCCGGTAGTGCAACCACCAACTTTAAAAGATGAGAGCTTTAGAATACAAATACAGGATATGCGGCCGGATATCGGCGTTGTTTTTGCATACGGCAAAATTATTCCCATATGGTTGCTTGATCTGCCCAGGTACGGCATTATTAACGTGCATCCATCGCTGCTTCCGCGCTGGCGAGGCGCGGCCCCAATCCAACGCGCGATTATGGCGGACGATAAAATCACCGGTGTCTCAATAATCCAGCTGTCACCGGAGCTCGATGCAGGCGATATACTCATGCAAGCAGAAACGCCTATCAAGCCGGAAGATACCGCTGAGACCCTAGCTTTACAGCTCTCAAATATAGCAGGCAAACTCGTTCTGGCAACGTTAGACGGCTTAGAGCGTGGAGAAATAACACCGCGCAAACAAGATGAGACGGGGGTTGTCTATGCCGGTAAAATTACCGATGATGACGAGGAGATCCGTTGGGAAAAGCCGGCTGACGTAATCCGGAACCAGGTGCGGGCGCTCAATCCTAAACCGGGGGCGCACACGCACGTAAACGGCATGATGCTTAAGGTCTGGCGGGCCGTCCGGCCGTCCGAAGATGTTAATGTTGGGTTCGATCAGCCGGAACCCGGCACGATTGTTTATATAGACAAAAATCGTGGTCCATATATCGCAACAGGCACCGAACCGCTTCTTTTGGTTGAAGTACAACCGGCAAATAAGAAGAAGATGACCGGCGCCGAGTTCGTGCGGGGATACCGCTTGGCTGTCGGCGATAGGTTAGGTTAATATGGCAAAATCCTCACGAGAGATTGCGCTTGAGGTCATCCACCGGGTTCATAAAACCGGGAGCTATGCAAACCTGCTTCTACCCAAGAAGCTTCAGGAGAGTGACCTCGACCGCCGTGACAAGGCGTTTGTAACCGAGCTTACCTACGGCACGCTCAGGGCGTGCGGGACACTCGACTGGATCATCAAACAGTTCTCAAAGCAAAAACTCGGTAAGATTCCCGGGCTTGTGCTCGACCTAATCCGTATGTCGGTTTACCAGATCTTTTATATGGATGTGCCCGACCATGCGGTAATAAATGAATCGGTTAACATCGCGAAGAAGCATTTCCACCCGGGCATCCCGAAGTTCGTTAACGGTATGCTGCGAACCATTTCGCGTGAGAGAGATTCATTGCCCTGGCCTAGTATCGAGACCGATCCGCTTGATTACATCTCGCTGAAGTACTTTCACCCGTTATGGCTGGTTAAAATGTGGGTCGAAGAGTTCGGTCTTGAAGAGACCGAAGCGCTTTGTAGAGCTGATAATCAACCGCCGCAGCTCACAATTAGAGTCAATACGCTAAAGACCACACCGGACGAGCTGGCCGCGAGTCTGAGAGAAGCCGGCTGGACGGTTGAACCCGGCAGGTATTTAAGCGAAGCGCTCGCAGTTAAGGGAACCGGTGATTTGAGCCAGCTGCCCCAGTTTAAAGAGGGGTTATTCTACGTGCAAGACCAGAGCTCGATGATGATAGCCCACGTAGTCGACCCGCACCCGGGCGAATCGATACTTGATGTGGCGGCCGCACCCGGAGGTAAGACCACCCACATGGCCCAGCTCATGCAGAATAAGGGCAGAATTGTCGCGGTCGATCTTAGCCCCAACCGCGTCAACCTTCTCAAGCAAAACATCAATCGCATGGGTGTGAAAAACACGCTCGCGCTGCAAGGTGATGCGACCAAACTCAAATCCGTAATCAAAGAGCCGGTCGACAAGATACTTGTTGACGCCCCGTGCTCAGGCCTCGGGGTTCTTGCCCGGCGGCCGGATGCCAGGTGGACAAAAACGCCGGAACAGATCATCGAACTGTCAAATATCCAGACGCAGATACTCAGCGCTGTCGCCGATCATGTTCGGCCCGGCGGGATTATCGTCTATTCGGTATGCACGTTAACCAAGCAGGAAACAAGCCTCGTCGTCGAGCATTTCTTGCGGACGCGGGACGACTTCTTTATCGATGATATTGCACCATATCTTTCTGAGAGCATAAAACCGCACGTACGAGACGGCATGATCCAACTCATGCCCACGCAAGGAATAGACGGGCTCTTTATCGCCCGGCTTAAGCGCTTCGAGTAACCCGCAAATGTTAAAAGTTTAACAAATTGTAAACAATCTCCACCAAATCAATTGTTAAATTTAGCTAAGAGCGCTATATTATTATGTAACCGGTGAAATGTAACCCGGGTTACATAGGTTCGATTAACTGCAGGATAGAACATATGAAGAAGGTACTCTTAGGGAGCGCACTTGTAGTAATGCTTGCCCTTCTACCACTGCTCAATGGATGTGCCCAGGCGGATGACAAGCAGCTACTAGGTGGAAAACGCGGCATAAAGGGTCAAGAGACAAAAGTCCTTCGTGAGACTAATTCAATCGCGGGTCTCACGTCGCAATATCTGAAGGATCAGCATACGCTGGTATTCGAGCGTGCCGATACCTTAACATCCGATTCATCAATTTACTCGCTGAAAAATGGCGTAGAGATACTGCTTTTTGCCGGCACTTCGCCATCGATATCAGAAATCGGTCTTTACTTTATTACCCCGGACGGTGTATGCGTTCAAGACGAGTTTAAAAAAGTACACAGGCTTAGGCTTAATAACGAGTTTTACTCAGTGGCCGCTTCGCCATCAGGAGATAGGCTAATGCTGGTTAAGCCGGTCAGCGATGGTGTTAATGCGCTGTACCTCTACGATGTGAAGATGACTAAGCTTACTAAGCTTGAGCTGCCAAAAGAACTCAATCCTGATAATCCGTCATGGGCTTCCGAGGATGAGCTGTTTTTCGATGCGAGCGTCAACTATGCCACACTCAATGACCCTGATGGATTGCCGCATAACGTGTATTCGCTTAAGCTTGATGAAACAGATGCAACGCCTCGGCTCATTTTAAGCGACCACAATTCACCGTCTCTATCGCCAAAAGGCGACATGTTGGCATGTATAGAATCAAATCCAACAACCGGGAATAACACTGTTGCCATTTTTGACATCTACAACGTGACGCGGATCGCATACAAGAAGCTCTTACGGCCTAATATGTTTTATGAATCACCGATAACGTGGCTTTCCGAAGATAAATTTGCGGTCACCGAAGTTAACAGCGAGCCCCCTGAAGCGACCACGATCAAGATATTCGAGATGGTTAAGAAAAGCCGTGAACCGTTATAGCTTCTTATCCGGCTACAAGTTTCTTCCGATACTATGCGATAGTGTATGATGTGGCGTGATGTTACGCGCCGCATTGTGACCGGCCGTTAAGTAATTGCAGTGCAGAGATAAAAAAGGATGAGAATGAAACGAGATATACTTCTGGCACCATCGATACTGTCTGCTGATTTTTCACGCCTGGCCGAGCAGGTTGCGCTGGCCGGTGAAGGCGGCGCCGACTTGCTACATATCGATGTTATGGACGGGCACTTCGTCCCGAATATCACTATCGGGCCGTTAGTGGTGGAGGCGCTCAAACGCACTACCAACATACCGCTCGACGTGCATCTTATGATTGAAAACCCCGAGCTCCACATAGATGCGTTTATCGAGGCCGGCGCATCATGGCTCTCGTTTCACGTTGAGGCCACACACCACGCGCACCGCATCGTACAGAAAATCAAAGAGTATCCAGGGGTCAAAGCCGGTATTGCGCTTAATCCCGCAACCCCGGTAACGCATCTGCATCATGTTCTTGACGATATAGACTTTGTCCTGGTTATGTCGGTTAACCCTGGCTTTGGGGGACAAAAGTTTATCCCGAACGCGCTGGAGAAGATCGAAGTCATCCGGCACATGATCGATTCAAAGGGCTTGGATATCATGATACAAGTCGATGGCGGTATATCGGCCGATAACGCAGATAAAGTTGTCCTAAAAGGCGCCGATATTCTGGTGGCCGGCTCTGCGGTGTTTTGTGCAGAGGATATACCGCAAGCAGTACGTGATATTCGAAAATCAATATCGGAGTAGGATCTATTAGCCGATATTGTCTGCATTTTTAGCTGTCCAGTTTGCGCTTTTGGGCAATTATCTGCTAAAATGGTTGTTAATTAAATATCGACCTTCGGGGCAGGGTGAAATTCCCGACCGGCGGTAATCCTGAGGTTTCTCAGGTTAGCCCGCGAGCTTCAAGCGCCAAAAAGCTAAAGATTAAAGTTGCTAGGTGCAACCGAAGCAGATCCGGTGTGATTCCGGAGCCGACAGTACAGTCTGGATGGGAGAAGGTTTTGGCAAAACGTGTGAATTATTTAACTGTATGCTTCATGTTTGCGCCTGGCTTTCTCCGGGCGCTTTTTTATTTGCACAAAAATGGTTTTTGCCGGTCGAAGGTCGTAAGGTTGGATGGTTCATGTACGAGGATACGGCTACACACAACACCTATACGGTTGAAGAGCTCATGCGGCGGGCGATTGACCTTGCGGAGAAAGGTCGCGGTACAACAAGTCCTAACCCTATGGTTGGAGCGCTCATTGTTAAGGACGACCGCATTATCGGTGAAGGCTTCCATAAAAAAGCGGGCAATCCGCATGCCGAGGTAAATGCACTTATGGCCTCTACGGAAGACGTGGCCGGAGCGACTATGGTTGTTTCGCTTGAACCTTGCAACCACTTCGGGCGTACACCGCCATGCACCGAAGCGATAATCAACGCCGGCATTAAGAAGGTCATCGTCGGGATGATCGACCCCAACCCGCAGTGCGCCGGTAGCGGCATCAAACAATTGCGCGATGCCGGCATCGAAGTCGAACACGGAGTTCTTGCCGATGTTGTTGCGCGGCAGAATGAGGTATTTATCAAGTTCATAACCACCGGACGCCCGTTTATCATCGTCAAAGCGGCGATGAGCCTCGATGGTAAGATAGCCGCACAGGAAGGCAAGCAGACCGCTATTACCGGTGAAGAAGCATTAAGAAGAGCGCACGAACTGCGAAACGAGTATGACGCGATCATGGTTGGAGTCGGCACCGCACGTACCGACAACCCCAAGCTTACTACCAGGTTGGACATTGAAGATACCAGGAACCCGATTCGCATTATCGTCGATTCGCGGGCCAAGCTGCCGTTGGACAGCAATATCGTAAGAACAGCGAACGACGTACAGACGATTCTTGCCACCACTGCGTTTGCGCCGCGCCAGAACAGGGAAGACCTGGCAGCGCGTGGTATCGATGTACTAAAAATCGATGCGTGGGATGGTTCGGTCGACCTCGAAATGCTACTGGAAGAGCTCGGTGAACGGCACATCTCAAGTATTATGGTTGAAGGCGGCAGTAAGCTTATCGCATCGTTTGCACGAGCCGGCTTGGTCGATAAATATATGCTTTTTGTGGCGCCAAAGCTGATTGGGGAGCAGGGCGTTGATGTAATCGGGGATAAGCTCGATGCGGTGCGCGAGCTTCGCATCGAGCGTGTTGAGCGGCTAGGAGAAGATATCTTGATCGAAGCGTATCCTAGGTAGTGCTGAGCGATGCATTCGCCTAGGCCCTTCACTTCAGCACGATCGACTTTGCACGAACAAGGTTTAAAAAGCGAGCGTAAAAGATAGGTAGGATTGTTTATGTTTACCGGAATCATAGAGGAACTGGGCACGATAAAATCGATAAAACGCGGGACCGATGATTTCATAATCGAAATTGCGGCGCCGAAGCTCACGCCTGAGGTTACGCTCGGTGATTCGATTGCCGTAAACGGCATTTGCCTGACTGCGGCATCGAAAACGAGCGGCGCTTTTACCGTTGATGTTATGCCTGAAACGCTCGCAAAGAGCGACCTGGATGAAATTAAGCCCGGAGAAGCGGTTAACCTTGAGCGGGCGCTGACGCTTTCCAGCAGGCTCGGCGGACATATGGTAGCGGGTCATGTCGACGGTGTCGGCACTATACGATCAAAAACCGTGCAAAAGAATGCTCTTATCATTAAAATGTCCGCGCCGGAGGCGGTAACCCGGTATCTGGTTGATCGCGGTTCGGTTGCAGCAGATGGCATCAGCCTCACGGTGATTGACTATGGGCAAGGGCACATTACGGTATCGATTATTCCGCATACCGCCAAGATGACAACGCTTGGCTTCAAGAAGAGTGGAGATAAAGTAAACCTTGAGGCAGACATGATAGGAAAATACGTTGCAAAGTTTGTGGCTCAGCACCAGGGGCCGAGACCAGGTATTACAATGGATGCACTTCGAGAGAACGGTTTTGAATAAACCCTCAAGCAGGGGAGGAGAGATATGATGTTAGATCGAGTTGAAGACGCCATAGGCGATTTAAAAGAAGGAATGATTATTATCGTCGTTGACGATGAAGACAGGGAAAACGAGGGCGATTTCTTAATGGCGGCCGAGAAGGTGACTCCGGAGGCGGTTAATTTTATGGCAAGATACGGCCGCGGGCTTATCTGTATGCCGTGTATAGGAGAGCGGCTTGATGAGCTGAAGATACCGGCAATGGTGTGTGATAATACTTCCGAGCAGGGAACGGCCTTTACCGTTTCAATCGGGGCGAAGGGGAAAATTACTACCGGTATCTCGGCGCACGACAGGGCGGTTACAATACAAACGGTTATCGACCCGAATAGTACACCTGAGCACATTTCCCGGCCCGGTCACGTTTTTCCGTTGCGGGCGCGCAAGGGCGGCGTACTTGAGCGCGCAGGCCACACGGAAGCGGCAGCCGACCTAGCCCGGCTAGCAGGGCTATTTCCCGCGGGTGTCATTTGCGAGATTATGAACGAGGATGGGACAATGGCCCGGCTTCCGCAGCTCCAAGAGGTTGCAAAAGAGCATGGGCTTAAGCTCATAAGCGTCGCCGACCTAATAAAATACCGTCGCCGAAATGAGAAATTGGTCGAGCGTATCGCCGAGGTAACCTTGCCGACACAGTACGGCGAATTCAAGGCACTCGGCTATAGGAGCTTACTCGACGGAAAAGAGTATTTCGCAATGGTAAAGGGCGCAGTTGCGAATCAGGAGAACGTGTTGGTTCGCGTCCATTCCGAGTGCTTGACGGGCGATATATTCCACTCGCTTCGCTGTGATTGCGGTGAACAGCTTGAGACGGCGATGAAGGTGATTGAGAGTGAAGGAAGGGGCGTACTCCTCTACATCCTCGGGCACGAAGGGCGCGGTATCGGCCTTCTTAACAAGCTACGTGCATATGAGCTGCAAGAATGCGGTCGGGACACCGTGCAGGCAAACACAGATCTTGGTTTTCCTGCCGATCTGAGAGATTACGGTATTGGTGCGCAGATTCTTGCGGATCTCGGTTTAACCTCGATTCGCCTGATGACTAACAACCCGAAAAAAATCATAGGCCTGGAGGGCTATGGCCTCAATATCGTCGAAAGGGTATCAATCCAGGTAAAACCGACAGATCATAACATCCACTACCTGCAAACCAAGAAAGAGAAGATGGACCACCTGATCGACCAGTGTTTTGTTTCCGAGGATACATAGACAAATTATAGATGCGATAAGTAATTAGGAGGTTAGATATGCATATCTATGAGGGTAATTTAATAGCAAAGGATTTGAAGTTTGCGATTGTGGTGAGCCGTTTCAACGAATTTATCGGCACACGGCTGCTCGATGGCGCGATTGATGCGTTGAAGCGCCATGGCACTTCGGAGGATGATATCCATATTGCCTGGACACCGGGGGCGTTTGAGATACCGCTCGTCGCAAAGAAGCTTGCCGCAAGCGGTCGCTATGATGCAGTCATGTGTCTTGGCGCCGTTATTCGCGGTTCAACGCCGCATTTCGACTACGTTGCAAATGAGGTTTCCAAGGGTGTTGCTAAGGCAAGTCTTGATACCGGCGTCCCGGTTATCTTCGGTGTTTTGACAACCGATGATGTTGAGCAAGCCATTGAGCGCGCGGGGACGAAAAGCGGCAACAAGGGTTGGCAAGCGGCGGTATCGGCTATAGAAATGGCCAATCTGGTAAAAAGCATGTAGCCGGTAGGTAATAACGCAGGTTAAAACTAAGTTATGGGTGAAGAGTTCTACATTTCCTTAGGTACCGTGCATGGACTGATCCCTAGTAGTTTATGGTGCCCCGGATTGACCGGGTTTTTCTTTTACCCTGATAGGGCACTTCATAAAGGGTGGTATAATTTGATACTATATATGGGTTGGCTAAATTCAAGATGCCTGGAGGATGTATGGAAGGCAAGATAAGGGTTCGTTTTGCGCCAAGCCCGACCGGTTACTTACATATCGGCGGAGCCCGGACGGCGCTTTTTAACTGGCTATACGCCCGCCACAATAACGGCGTTTTTGTTTTACGCATTGAGGATACCGATCGCGAGCGTTCCACCGAGGAGGCGATTCACGCCATTATTGCATCGATGGATTGGCTCGGTCTCACGTGGGACGAAGGCCCGTTCCGGCAAATGGACCGGCTCGACCGCTATCGTGAAGAGGCCGAGAGGTTGCTCGCAATGGGTAAGGCATACAAGTGCTACTGCACCCCTGAAGAGCTGGAAGAGAGAAGAAAGGCCGCGCTTGAGCGCAAAGAAGCACCGAGGTACGACCGCACTTGCTGCACGCTGACCGAAGCAGAGCAACAAGCGTTCGAAGTGCAAGGGCGCAAACCCGTTATCCGGTTCTATTCGCCGAATGAAGGCACTACCATCATTAATGACCTGGTAAAAGGTGCGGTATCGTTCGAAAACATAAATCTCGATGATTTTATAATGATTCGAACCGACGGCATCCCGACATATAACTTCGCCGTTGTCGTCGATGATCACGATATGAATATCAGCCATGTGATCAGGGGGGACGACCATCTTTCAAACACACCGCGCCAGATTCTCGTATACCAGGCGCTCGGCTATGAGGTGCCCGAATTCGGCCATCTGCCGATGATTCTCGGGTCCGATAAAACGCGTCTCAGCAAACGTCACGGGGCGACCGCAGTCGAGTCGTATCGCGATGACGGTTATCTGCCATACGCGCTCATCAACTATCTAGCGCTGCTTGGCTGGGGGTTTGGAGACCAAACGATTTTTTCGGAAGATGAACTTATCCAGAAGTTCAGTCTTGAAGGCGTCGGCAAATCACCGGCTGTTTTTGACCCGGCAAAACTCGATTGGTTGAACGGCGTGTATATCCGCGAGCTTTCTGTGGACGAACTGGCTGAAAAGCTTAAAGTGTTCCTAAAGAACGCTGGAATCATCCCGCAAGCACCGGTTTCTGAAGAGGAAGATTACGCGCTCAAGGGTGATCGAGGCCTCGACCTCGGCAGATACAACGATGCCTGGTACAGACGTCTCGCGGAGATCGTCCGGGAACGAATGGTGAAGTTAAGTGAAATCGTCGGCTTGGCGGATTTCTTCTTCCGCAAGGTGGAATACCAGCCGGAAGCGGTGGAGAAAGTCCTGAAAAAAGAGGGCGTGCCGGATATCCTGCGCAAATCACTTGAGGTGCTGGCCGACACCTCGTTCGAGTTTTCTTCTGAAGAGATCGAAAAGCACTTGCGCGGGTTTGCCGAAGAAACGGGGATGAAAGCACGGTTTGTTTTGCAGCCGATACGCGTTGCCGTAACCGGTCGCACCATAAGCCCGCCGTTGTTTGAAACAATAGAGCTGCTAGGGCGCGAAACTACACTTGAGCGCCTTAGTGAGGCGATCAGTTTGCTCGAGATGGCGGCCGGCTAGAATCTTGATAATGTTGCTGTTTCATGATACTATTTCATCTGTTAATCTCTCATGTAGAGATGATTTCGTATTGGGGGATCGTCTAATGGTAGGACTACGGTCTCTGGCACCGTCCGTGAGGGTTCGAATCCTTCTCCCCCAGCCAATAGTAAGCTCGCGAAAGCGGGCTTACATCTTTGCCAGAGAACTTAGAAATTCGAGAATGTTCCTAAAATAAAAAAACCTGCTATCACTAGCAGGTTTTTGTTTTACGTTTTTCTGTTATCCAATAACAGTCACGTTGGCTGCACGAGCACCCTTGGCCTCCATTTGGACCTCATACTCAACTGCTGCGCCCTCAGCAAGGGTTTTAAACCCATCGCCGGTGATTGCTGAATGGTGTACAAAGACATCCGGACCGCCATCTTCCTGGCTGATAAAACCGAAGCCCTTGCCGTCGTTGAACCACTTTACAGTACCTTTTGACAAAATTGCCACCTCCTAGCGTCTAAAGACTTTACGCTTGCGACGCTAGGTTAATGAGGTACTCAGTAAAGTTTACGACATAGACCAAAAAATAAAGAACCCATCTAATAACGGGTTCCCATTTACGAATTCACGTCTTAGCTATTTATAGTATCGACTACTTTTCGGATTTTGTAAAGCGTTTATTGTCGGGCCGGTCGTGTCCAGGTGCATTACTAGGGTATCGTTAGTTGGGCTCGACAGAGCCTACCCAGGTGACCATACCGCCTGCGAGGTTATATACCTGCGGGAACCCATTCTGAATAAGCGTCATTGCCGCGTTCTTACTAATCTTATCTTGGTCATCGTAGACCAAAACCGGCTTTGATTTGTCGAGTTTGGTCATTTGTTCTGTCAAATACGTGTATGGGAGAGAGTCTGCACCCAAAATGTGCTTATTACTGTAAAGGTATGTGTCTCTGAGATCCAGGATTTGGATACCGCCGTTGTTTATAAGTTGTTCCGCTTGCTGAGCATTGATATTTTTGTATGGAGCCGTTGTTGTTACCGGCGTCATAAATGGCTCTGTTGTTGTAGTTTGTTGTTCTTGGCTATCCGCCACACTTACATCTTGCGCGTTTTGGTTTGACGAGCATCCAACAGCTATAAGTATGAATGTGAGTGCGACAAAGATAGCTAAGTATTTCCGCAGGTAAGGCACTATAACCTCCTTAAGGCCGGCTGCCAGAAGCAAGTGCGAGCCACTGACAAAGGTTTTTACATACATTTGCCAGTATAACACGGATTTATTCCTATACGCTCGCCGTAGACCGAAAAAAATATCTCTAAAATTAATCGCAATACACATGCATTGCTTGCTGCATAAACTACATGTAGAGCCGTTTTTCCGATTGGCATCCTTGCAGGAACTTCTCAGGTTCAACGAAGTAAGGGTTCTGACGCATCTCTTCCCCGAGAATGACATAAGGGTGGGTTTTGAAAAGACCGGTTACAACCTGGCCTGAAATTCTGCGCTGGTTATATTGGCAGAGCATAATAACGGGGAGGTTTCCGATGTAGTTGTTGATTTTTGCCTCAAACTGCAGCCAGGCATCGGTATCCTGGCCGTTGGTTACTGCCCATGTTAGCTCGTTTGCTATTCTGACGCCTGCCCAGCCTTGCTTGGCCGCAACTTCAACGGTTTCTACGATTAATGCCAGCAGCTTTTGATCGTCGAAATGGCCGGCGGTCGAAAAAAACGCTTCGTGTGTTATAAATACGAGCTGTCCTTCAAGGAGATAGTATCCGAGATCAAGGTTGTCCTTCACTAATCTGTCTTGTTCCGCATCAGCGATATCTCTATTAAACACGCATAAACATTTCTGGTTTTGCAGAAACCCTTCTTTTATAAAATCGGTCAGCAACCCGGCACGCTGGTCGTCATCATCATAAAAGTGGATTATATGATCGCCCAGACGCAGATCGTAGTCTATATAATCGGTTGCTTTAATTATTTTCATAGAAACACCATGCTTTCAGTTAATATATATAGTATACCCAAAAATCGAAAACCTTACTTATTAAGCTGGGGGTCGTACGGTAAGCGGGTGAACACATAGTGTATAAGCAGTTATAAGACGTGTATTGCGTAGAAAGCCTCGGTGCTTAAGGAGATCACAGCATGCAGAAACCAACAGAAACAGCATTTCACATACGATGTGCAAGCCAACAGGATGCAGGATCGCTGGCTATGCTCTTGCGCGATCTTGGCTGGCACGACCACATGTGTAAAGAGCCGTTTGATATTGCTAAAACGCGTATTGCTCATCATCTTGAACTCTGTGCCAAAGACGCCAGCCATTACATTGTAGTTGCCGAGGATGCAGGCAGGCGTGTCGTCGCATATGCCGCCGCACACTGGCTGCCCTATCTATTCCTCGAGGGCCCGGAAGGGTACGTGTCCGAGCTTTTTGTTCTTGAATCTGAGCGGGGGAAGGGCATCGGCAGGGCGCTGCTAACAGATATTATCAACAAATCCGGAGAAATTGGATGCTCACGGCTTATGTTGGTTAATTCGAAGGATAGAGAATCGTACGAGCGCTCGTTCTACAAAAAGATGGGTTGGACCGAGCGCCCGGAAATGACCAATTTTATATTAAAGTTATAGGCGCAAGTGTTGTAGCCTCGTTACTTGCGCCTATGTTTTGCAGAGCCCCAATGTAGCCTCCGATTATTTCCTCCTGTTACGCAGAAATGACAGCGCGATAGCGCCACTACCCACTGCAAACGGTATTAACGGGTTGATCGGTAAACCGCCGGTTCTCGGTAATGTGCGGCGCGAGGTACTTGTCGTGCCCGATAAGACCGTTGTTGATGTACTGCGCTGCCGCAGCCGTGACGTTGTTCTTGTTGTACCCGCTACGGAGGTCGAGGTCGTTCCGCTTGTCGATGCTGTTGGAGCTTTTGTCGTCGATGTCGTGCTGCTCACCGTCGTCGATGAAGAGCTTGTAGTCGGGACTGTTGTGGTTGTGGTTTGTGCAAACGCTTCAATATAAACCGCAAGAATTAAGACGGCAACGAGCACGATAACGACCAGATATCGTTTCATAAAATCACCCCCTCTCGCGCTTCGTTTGGGTAGTATTGCCACTCTTTAATTCGCGTAAACATTTAAACATAGCCGATATTGTTGCGCGGCAGGCAGCCCATGGGTTCGCGCTACCAGATTCTTGCGACGATAACCAGTCTAGTTGCTGCGCTGAAACGCGGGTTGCACGTGGTAAGTGTGAGCACTGTATTTCGTGTGGGAAGGGTTATACGTATGTCCGATGGCTCGATGACCTTTTTATCGATCACATAGTATGTGTATGTGCCTAATTGTGTGGATATATAGATAGGGTCGCCCTGCTCAAGTTTATCGAGATAGAAAAAAGGATGGCTGTTGGTGACACGATGCCCCGAGATAACCATATTCCCGGGTTCTCCCGGATATGCCGTGCCTTCCATATGCCCCGGACCATTCTTAAGCACATCGAGTTGAATGCCTTCGAGGACGATTTCGTCTAGGCCGATTTTTGGGATGACGAGCCGCGCAATAGCTTCGCCATGCATAGCTCGGGGTTCCTCATAATTTCCGGTGGCTTGGTTCAGGTTTCCAGTAGCGTATTTGCTTGTCGAAATATCTTGCGGATTCTGTGCGTCCCCGGATTGTGCCCTGGCTGCCTCTTGGTTCCATCTAACCTGAAGTTGCTGCTGTTCAGAGTTCGTGCGAATGTCGGTATATGCAACCTGTAGGCAGATGAAAAGCGAGAGTCCGATACACATTAGTCCTGTGATTCTAAAAATAATGGTAGTGCGGTCTCCGGCAACCATAAATACGCCCTCCACAGTATATAATATGCATAATCCTAGTTTCCGCAGTTTGAAGACGGATAAACGTCCTGCAACATAATAAAATAGCAGGTCACAAGACCTGCTATTTTAAAACTTCGCTGTGGCTATTCGGATTCTTTGCCTTTCTCGATGAGATCTTTTACCTTTTCGCCACCTTTATGGCCTATTTCTTCATAGAACTCGTGTCCATGTGATTTAGCAGTCGCTTCGCCGCCCTTTTCGCCGATCTCCTTGTAGAAATCAGGCCCGTATTTCTCGGAGGTAGATTCACCGCCCTTATGGCCTATTTCTTCATAAAATTCCGGACCATATTTTTTCGCGGTAGTTTCGCCGCCCTTTTCGCCGATTTGCTCATAGAAATCATGACCATGGCTCTTTGCGGTAGTTTCGCCACCTTTACGACCTGCCTCACTGACGGTAATATCGTGCTTCTTTTCGTTCTCAGGCATGAGTTTCGCCTCCTTTTTGGAGTTCTACATACCCACATATCCACCACCTAAACATCTTGAAACTGCCTGTAGATTACTGCGAGAGGTAGATGCAAAACATAGCGCGAGATTAGTGTTTACTCGGCCATGTATTCGGGTACCGCTTGCGTAAATGTTTTCATAAATCCAAGCGCGGGGACAACCCAACGCGTCGACATAGACTCATTTGTGGGGAAACTTAAGGCATCTACCCGCTTATCGTTAGACGCCGAGAATACTTGCAGCGCTGGCTGGCAAAGTGGGCGGCCACAGCGATTGCCGCAGGCCGTGCCTTTATCATAACACCAAGGCTTAACTTGAAGCTTACGGTCGGGAATTAGGAGATAGAGCGCTCGACAGCGGTATTCTGGGCGGGCAGCGGCCACGGCGGCCTTCAGTTTTCTCACCGGATCCCATAAGAAGCCGATGCGCATGTTTTTGAAGTGGTCATAGCATGGGCTGAAACACGTCTCGAATTGCTGCGTTTAGGTATTGTTGTAACAATCGGGTTCTCACGAGGTTTTCATGCGAGCGAATATCGGGGGCGCGGTCTCGAGGTGCTCCACGCAAGCTGCATCGTTCTACATAGCCCAAGATCAATCAGGGTCTTCATACGGTTGAAAACGAGGCTGGCGGCTTTCTCGAGTATTTCCGAAAAGAAAGCGGCCTTCTTGATGACGGCAATGCTTCGTCCCGCATCCCGATTAAAATTAACTGGCATGCGGTCTGTGTATACTTTAGACACAGAAGTCTCACTGCCTCAGACCTGTGTTTTCAGTTTTCTAAGATTGCCGGGGAAGCGTTAAGGGTGCAGAATCAGCCGTCTAGGGTACGAACACAATACGAAATATTTTTTATTACGGTCAGAATCTGCCTTTGGAAGTACTCGTGTTGAGTATCAAATAGCCTAATTGTCCTTAGGTTTTAGCCATCGTCTTACCCGTACCAATTTTGGATAATTTTGCGACGAATGTGAAACCTCGCACATTGATTTTGTCTAGACATCACAAAATCCCTTCGGTATAACGGACGACGAGTTGCAAAAATCGATCAGTTAGGGGTGATTGTACTGAGACGAGTATTACTTACGTTCGGACTGGCGTTGCTTTTGGTCGTAACGCTATCCGGCGGGAACGCATTTGCGCTGACGAGGACAGCAGTCGTTAAGAGAGCGCAAGCCTGGACGAACACGGGCGTTCCGTATAGTCAAGCTCGCCGTTATTTGGGCTACAGGGCCGATTGCAGTGGGTTTGTATCGTATGCGCTGGGAGTTCCGGCGCCAGGTGCCACAACGACGTCGTTGTATGGCATGACACGGCCGATCAGCAAAACAGCGCTTCAACCGGGAGACGTTATGCTTAGCAGGGGCCACGCAGTTTTGTTTGGCGGGTGGGCCAATAGGCAACGCACGAGGTATATTGCTTTCGAGCAATCCTCATCTCGCGGGGGCGTACGCCGAGAGACGCCGTATCCGTACTGGAACGGTTCTTATGGGCCACGGCGCCATGTCGGAATTTCCGGCCTGTTTTCTGTCGCCAGCCTTATGCCGTAGCAATGTGGGCCTGTAGTGAAAACCGCTGGGGGCGATAGCACGATGATTGTCATAAATTATGCGCTGGTGCGAGTTCTCGGCTGTTCGCAAGTTATCAGTAGATAACATGGTTGAAAAACGAATGTAACAGTTATGTTACTAAGTACGGTGACAGGGGTTCGGCAACCCCTGTCACCGATCAGTTTTAACAGGGAAAGCTCGCCTTTACAGATTTCGTGACAGCGGGCGGCACAGGAGTCTTGTCATCGCGATATTTCTTCAGTATAATGGGGAATCGGCAGCGGAAAGCTGCTCGTTATATGCATGGCGCGTTCGTCTAGTGGCCTAGGACACCGCCCTCTCAAGGCGGAGATCACGGGTTCGACCCCCGTACGCGCTACCACGAAAGCCGGTGCAAACCGGCTTTTTTTATCGCCCGCATTCCGCTAAAAATTACGCTGTAAGCTTAGCTTCTGGTATCCTGCCAAGCGTACGGTTATAATCTCGGGAGGGCTAATTTTAACCGCCTACCGGTATGTTGCATTAACAAGAAATCAAATAGTGGAACATAGATGTAGTGACGCCGGTAAGTAATAATCATAGCATCAAGCCGGGTATGGAATCAGTAGTGAGAGGTAGACCGGATGTCGTATCAATCGTTTAAACGTTTTCTGATAGGAAGGCCGCTCGAAACATATCGCTTAGCTGAAGAGAGGCTCCCCAAACGATATGCGCTTGCGGTCTTTTCGCCCGATGCTTTATCGTCAAATGCGTATGCCACCGAGGAAATTTTAATTGTGCTCGTATTGGCTGGCGCCGGGGCGCTGCCCCTTTCTTTACCTATTGCCATAGCCATTGTGGCTCTCCTGGCCATCATTGTTATCTCGTACCGGCAACTTATTTTGGCGTATCCGAGCGGTGGTGGCGCGTACATTGTCTCTCGGGAAAACCTCGGTGAGTTCCCGAGTTTGCTCGCTGGTGCGTCGCTCCTCATTGATTACAGCCTTACTGTCGCGGTAAGTATCAGCGCGGGCATCGCAGCAATAATTTCTGCATTTCCGGAGCTGATACCATTTACAGTAGAGCTTGCGCTTGTTGCGCTTGTGCTGATCACGATTGCAAATTTGCGCGGTGTACGTGAGTCGGGCGAGATTTTCGCGATACCTACATATGCGTTTGTCTTCGGCATTGGGTTGACAATTATTGTCGGGTTATTCAAAATTTGCACAGGGCAGTCGATACCAACTAGTCCTCCCGCGGTAAAAGCTATCGAGCCGCTAACTTTGTTTCTCATATTAAGGGCGTTTGCATCAGGCTGTTCGGCCCTCACCGGTGTGGAAGCGATTAGCAACGGCGTCCAATCATTCAAAAAGCCTGCAGCCGAAAATGCACGTATCACACTCGTTATCATGGCTCTCATTCTCGGGACTTTGTTCTTAGGGATAACCTATTTGGCTCGCGCGTACCAGGTTATTCCGGGGGCTGAAACCGTTTTATCGCAAATAACCAGGCTGACATTTGGCAGGGGCGCTTTCTACTTCTACATACAGATAACGACCATGCTCATTCTAACCGTAGCGGCAAATACCAGTTTTGCGGGTTTCCCTAACCTGGCATCAGTTATGGCGAACGATGGGTATATGCCGCGCCAGCTTAAGGCGAGAGGGTACCGCCTCGCCTATTCGAATGGCATTTTGCTACTTGCCTTATTTGCCGCAATCCTTATCGTGGTGTTTCATGCAAGTGTTAACCGTCTGATCCCGCTCTATGCGGTAGGTGTATTCACAGGTTTTACGCTTTCGCAATTCGGCATGGTCAAGCACTGGCATAATCTTCGAAGCCAAGATTCTCATTGGTGGCACAATGCGCTTGTAAACGGCATTGGTGGTATCGCGACCCTGATCGTTACGCTGGTGCTCGCCATTGCAAAATTCATTCAAGGAGCCTGGATTGTCATTGTGCTTGCACTGATTCTCGTGCTTATATTCCGAGGGGTCCACCGTCACTACCAGTCGGTTGCTAGCCAGCTGACACTCGAAAGGCTCACAGAGGTTCCGAAGATCAAACACAATGTTGTTGTGCTGATTTCCTCTGTTCACGTTGGGACGGTCGAGGCTTTGCAGTATGCAAAATCGCTTAACCCGACAGTTATTCGTGCGGTCCATATCGATATTGACTCGGACCAAACCGAAAAGGTGAGGCAACGCTGGGAGAAATTCAATTTCGGCGTTCCTCTGGAGATTATCGATTCGCCGTATCGTGATATAGCCAGCCCGTTCTTGCAGCGCTTACGCGAGATTGAAGCTGAGATGAGCGATGATATCGTAACTGTTATTATTCCGGAGTTTGTGGTCTCTCATTGGTGGGAGAATTTCCTGCATAACCAGACGGCGCTTGTCTTAAAAGGATTGCTGTTCTTCTCGCGAGACGTCGTTGTCATAAGTATCCCGTATCATCTGCGATAGCCATCGGCAAGCACCGGCTCATATTAAAAGGAACCACTGCCTTTGCCTGCTGCCTTATCACCCAATCTTAATAACTAATGCTGCGGCGTCATCAAGCAGTTTGCCACCGCTAAATGACCGCGTGCGATCTATGATATGCGACGCGATATCGATGGCGGGGAGAGACGCCTCGTCGCGCACGACTTCTCTGAGGCCCGTAATACCCAAAAAGCTCCCGTCCGCGCCTCGCGCTTCAATAATCCCATCAGTAAAGAGCACTGCGAGCGAGCGGGGCGCGAGCTCTACCGCGTAGTCGGCGTACTCGGGATTATCAACTATACCAAGTGCTATCCCGCCTGTTTTAAGCTCTTCAAATGCGTTGTCCTGCGCCCTACACATAAGAGGCGGCCAATGGCCCGCGTTCGCGTAGGTAAGTATATTGCGGGCGGTGTCGAATATACCGTAGAACAGCGTAACAAAGATGCTCGGCTCGGTCTCGATAATTGCGATGTTGTTTGTTTTTTGCAGCGCCCGACCGGGTGAGTTCTCATTGTAGGCAAACGCGCGCAGCGTATTTCTTATGGTAGAGGCAAGTGCGGCAGCCTCAATACCTTTACCGGAGACATCCCCAATGATGACGCCGTACCGATCGGGGGAAATCTCGAAGAAGTCGTAGAAATCACCGCCGATAAGCGCCGCTTCGGTCGCAGATTGAAACTTCAAACCGACCTCCAGATTATCGACCCGCCGAACGATTTTCGGCAATAAGTTCTCCTGGAGAATCGAAGCCACGTTGCGCTGAGCTTCATAAAGTGAGCCGAGTTCAATATTGCGTTCTTGCAGTTGCTGCTGTAAGCGCTGCTGTTCTTGTTGCGCCGCTACAATTTCATCTTGCATCTGATTGAAGCTTCTCGCGAGGGCTTCAATCTCATCACCGGTTTTCATGTCAATCCGGTGGCTGAAGCCTTCCTGGGGCGCTTCGACCATCTCCTCCTTGAGTGCAATCAGATTGTCGGCAAAGGTGTTCCCGAGTACAAACGCGAAGAGTACGGCGATGAACAAAATAGCTAGAGTTAAAAGCGCACTTAACAGTGCGTCTCGTTGTATGGGTGCCAGCACGGTATTGACCGGCACAAAAGCCCCTGCGGCCCAGCCGATATTCTTGATCGGTATTTCGGCACCGAGCCGTGTGCCCAAACCGTTCGGAAGAGGTACTCCCGCCGATGTATATGTTTTGCCGCTAAGCGCCGCCTTTACGAACGGTTGGTTGCCCCAATCACGAGCGCTCAACGGCGCATTGCCGAGCTGGCTATGATAGATTAAATGGCCTGACGCATCGACAATATTGACTCCACCGCTAGCGACTGAAACATCAAGGACATTTCTTAGCTTGCTGGCGTCGATGAAAAACCCTATGATTCCAGCAGGGATAGGAGGGCGGTTGCCCCCAGATGTAATTTGGCCTCTAGCAGGCGGAGGCTGCATGACAGCCATTGTTATCACGAAGCCGATTGACCCTCCAGGATTACGCTGCAGGTTGCTTATCGCCGAGTCTTTGCCCTGCATGATTGCATGAACCGCAGATTCGTTTGATAGGTTTTGTCCGACAGTTTCCGTTGCGGATGCCGCCAGGACCACCCCCTGAGGGTTTAAGAAAGCGGCATTGGCAATTGCGCTCGGGCGATTTCCGATGATGCTCGGAGCAAACTCACGGCGGGCAATGCTTTGCAGGAGAGCCGTAGCGTGCTCTCGGCTGAGTCCCTGGTTGACAATCGCTGTTCCCACTACAAAGGCGTTGTTGAGCGTCTGTTCTAAGAAGAGATTGAAACTCGATGAAGTAAGGCGGGCGATTTCGGTACGCTCGCTTATAGCGGCGTTGATACGCTCCCGGTATAGACCATAGAACGAGGCTGCAAGCAAGACAACAAGTGGTAGTGAAACCAGAAGGTAAGTTAGTATGAGTTTAACCCGAATGCTCATATATCTGCGCTGTGCCACCGTACACCCGCTATCTCGCCTTCATTACGTTACAGGTTATCTCAGTATATTCCACAGTTTTCTTTTTGTTAGCCCGGAATGGCGATAGATTGCTTGAGTGCATCTCCGTAACACAGCAACAAGCAACCAGTATGGTAAGCGCATTTTATACTTAAAACCAGTAGACGTTATGCCGATACTACTAGCGTGAACAGGTTACGTGTTTCCAACGGGGTCCGAACCTTATGAAGAATGCATTTAGATATATGGGCACACAGCGATTGTTTATAGGTATAGGCTTGTTGGGCTTCTTGCTAACGCTTATGATGTGCGGTATTGCTGCTTGGGCGGTTTCTAACGGTACAGCGCTCGATACAAGCAAAGCCATCGTTGGCTTTGTTGTTGTGGCCGCTCTCAATGTGTGCGAATTCATTCTGCTCTCGACCTTCGTTAGAAAAACGCACGAACCGCTCTTTAAAATCTCCAAATCGATCGAACACATAAATCCGTTTGACTTGACTGAGAACTTAATCAATGAATTCGAAACGAGAGCCGAAGAGTTGGAGCTGCTGACGGATATCAATGTGGCAATACACAGCGGCTACGACGTATCAACGGTTTTCGACCTTATTTCGGAGCGAATGGCCGCGCTGATTAACGCCGACTATTGCTGCGTGGCGCTTCTTAACAAAGATGAACTTATCGAGATTAAAAGCCTGCGCGGTTTTGACAGAGCCGGCAAGCTGCACCTCTTTGCAAATCTTAAGGGCGAGACCGTAAACCCCGGTTTCTGCCCTGCCATTACGACCGGCGAAATTATATGCCTGGAAGACCTTGAGAAGTCCGAGCTTACCGGGGATGCTCGTGAGATGTATGAGCGTCTGGGTGCCCATTCCATGCTCGCTGCTCCATTGATGTCGGAAGGAAAACCGATAGGGAGCACGGTTGTCTGGTATAAAGCAAAGCGTACGTTCAGCAATATGGAGATCAAACGGGTTAAGTTGTTTGCCGGTCAGATATCCGTACTGATAAGGAGCGCAAGCCTCCTCGATGGTTATCGAAGTTTGGCGCTCGAATCAATCCGAGCACTTGCAAACGCAATAGACGCTCGCGATGCGTATACCGCGCACCACTCCGGCCGGGTTAGCATGCTCGCGGTCGCCCTAGCGCAAGAGGCTGGTCTCTCGCAAGAAGAGGTTCAAACGATTGAATACGCCGGCTTACTTCATGATATCGGCAAGATCGGTATTAATGAAGGCGTTCTCAACAAGCCGGGACGTCTTACGGAAGAAGAAATGGAGATTATGAAGAGTCATCCGGTGATGAGCGTGGAGATAATCGAACCAATTGAATTCCTTAAAGATATCTTGCCGATAGTTCGACACCACCATGAGTGGTTTAACGGCGGCGGCTATCCCGACGGCCTCGCAGGCGAAGATATTCCGCTAAGCGCCCGTATCCTTGCGGTCGCCGATGCGCTTGAGGCCATGACGTCAAGCAGAGTATATCGCCAGGAAATGCCGCTTATAGAAGGTGCAAAACGTTTGAGTGCCGGTTCAGGCATACAATTCGACCCCCAGATTGTTGAACTCATGCTAAAGGTAGTTCAACGTATCGAATCGATAGCGGCGTTCGATCAAGCCCAAGAAGTATACGATACGCTCGAATCCGATTCCAAAGCATCATAACGTACTTCCAACCTGCAAAACTTGTTAACCCCGCGCTTTGTCCTGCTTTAATGCTCCTCGTAATGGGAACATCATATCCAAAGATGTTCGAGCTGATTACGGCTTATTATGGAGGAGTGGCATATGGCATCCGGGCAACACCTAATCGACATATGTAATGAGTTCTTACGCCTAGCACGTACAGCCAAGATTCAATACGAGCTACACCTTACGCTTATCGATCGCGAACCGGCGCAGAGTATCCTCGGAGACATCATTAATGACGAAAACCAGCATGTCCAATGGCTGGTTACCGCAATTCAAGACATTGGGGGAACCCCAACTGCGAGCACCGAAAATATAGTGACACCGGTTGAGTATGAAGTGGTGATTCGCGAAGACTATGACATGGAGTCGACAATCGTCCGCGAGTACGAGCTGCATCTTCAGGAGATATGGGATCCCCAGATCAGGCCTCTTGCCGAGGTTATCTTAAAGCAAGCACAACAGCATAGACGCCAGTTTCGGGGTTTGCTCGAGGATTTTGGCATCGAAGAGTTCGAAGAGCAAGCAAGTTAGATTTCCGCAGGTAAGCAGCTCTTATCGTTTTTACCGGTATGCTGTACAATTATGCCTTAGCAAGCCCTCCAAGCTTACCTGGAATCTGCCACGGTAAGCTTGACTTTTTCAGTTGAAGTTGCAGCACGAGTCGTGGAGTTGATATGTCGGAGCGGGTAGACCTGGAGCGCGCTAAAAAAGGCATACTAATTGTTGTGTTAATCGGCATCGCTACGATGGCTGTTATCATCGCACTTACATTTAAGCCCGGCACTCTCAGGGCTCTTACCAGGATCAACAGCGCCTACCTCTGGCTTGCTGTTGGTGTGGCCGTAATAAGCTGGATATTCAGCTCATTCCCCTTTTACATACTGACCAGAGTTGTCAAGAAACCCATCTCCTTCTTTAACTCCGCCATCGTATTCCTCGGCGGCAGCTTTTTTGGCAATATCACGCCGTTCGGCTCCGGGCTGCTGCCCGCACAAATCTATATTTTGACGCATGAAGGCTTAAGCATAGGGCAGGCGACAGCGGTGGTCAGCACCAGGGCAACCATATCATCGTGGCTCTTCGCAGTGTTGGGCTTTACGATTTTCATCACTTTTCGCTCATCACTCTCAAGCTCGGTGCAGGCGAGCCTTCTCGGAATCGCTCTTGCCGCAGCTGTATGGTCGCTACTTACATTGTTCTTTATCAAGCAACCCGTGAGCGCTAAAAACGCGGTATCGCGCATAACGGGCGCGCGCTTTCTCGTGGCGCGCGTAAACGCACAGCGCCTCGAATCCATACGCACACGTGTCTACCGAGAGATTGACTATCTTAGCTCTAACTTAAAAGATCTCTTTGCCGTGAGAAACACTCCCGCCATTTTAGCGGTTTTTGTAAGCGAAATAGTTGCGTGGTTCTCAATGTTCGCCATCTTACCGCTTGTACTCATAGGGTTTAATGCAGCGAGCAATCTTGGCAAACTCGCCTTTCGTATCTTGCTAATCTTCAGTGTAGCGCCGGTATCACCGACGCCCGGTGGAAGCGGCGTTGTCGAAGCCGCATTTACCGGTCTTCTGCTCGGTCTTGTGCCGGGGGAGATAATTGGCCTCATTGTACTGGTGTGGCGGGCCATCACCTACTACTTGCTAACATTTGTAGGCGGCATTGTTATGGTGCGGTTTATTGCAAAGGTTGCGTTCGTGGCAAATACCTCAGCCAAAAACACCTAAATACCCTTTATTTACCGCCAGGAAGGCATCCGCTTATTTTCACTGCATCACATCTGATCTGAACCGCCCCGGGTATAATGGAGGCACCTAAGCTACCACAAGGAGAGTTATGCCGATACCAAACAAGTACCCGAAAGAGTTTCGTGAAAAAGCGGTGCGGATGGTTGCCGAGATGAATTCGCCGGAGGCAATTCGCCGTG